>NZ_JBSFVR010000320.1:0-8399 GCF_053592415.1 Streptomyces sp. NPDC002690
GCTGGTCCGGGCCCGGACCAGCGCGCCCGACCCCGGCCGCACCCAGACGCGGTCCGCCGGGGTGCAGGCCGCGGTGACCGATGTCCGGGTGACGGGTGCGGAGCCCGTCACCCCGTCGCGGGCGGCAAGCGCCACCGTCGTCACCCAGCCGTCGCCCGTCGGGGCGGTGCGGACGCAGACCTGGGACTCGTCCGGATCGACGGACGACACCTCGGGCGCCGTGCGCGGCAGTGCTGGGTTGCCCGCGGACGCCGACGCGGGGGCCGTGTGCGCCGCCAAATCCGCAGGTCCCACGCTGAGTTCGCGCACCGCGGCGCCTTGGTAGGCGTCCCTCTGGGTGCGGGGGTCGCCGCGCAGCAGGAGACGGTCCAGCACCCCGAGGGGCACCAGGCCCTTCTCGGTGAGCAGGTAGTGCTGGCCGGACGCCGTGAACAGCTGCCCGATCCGGGTGTCCGCGCCGGACAGGCGCGGCCCGGCGGCGCCCCGCCGGGCGACCTCGGGCGGGGCCAGCCGTGGGCCGGCGTCCAGCGACTGGAGGAAGGAGGGGGCGACCGGCGTCGCCACCACGCCCGCCCAGCCGAGGGCGGCCGTGGTGCCGTGCTCGCTGTCGACGGCGAACCGACGCCCGTTCCATATCAGTTGGATACCTTCGCCGGGGGCGGTGACCAGCACGCCCCGGCTCTTGTCCAGCCCGGTGACCGTACCGGCCGCTCCGACGGAGACGCTGGTCAGCGGCGGTCCGTCCGGTGAGGAGGAGCCGGGGAGAGCGCACACCGACCAGGTCTCGCGCGGCAGATCGGAGGCGGGCAGACCGTCGGGGGCGCCGACGATCCCCAGGGCCGGGCCGCGCTCCGTACCGGCGAGAGAGCTCTCGGCCACGTCGGTGACGCGCAGACGGTCACCGGCGATCAGCCGCGCCGACGCCTCGTTGAGGACCGGGTGCAGGGCGCCGTCGACGAAGAGATAGCGGGCCCCGGTCTCCCGGACGAGGACCAAGGTCCCCGGCTCCTTCCAGGAGGTGGCGCCACCGGGGCGGATCAGTCCGTACAAGGTGGTGACCAGGCAGGCCAGGACCACCAGAAGAACGCCCCACACCAGCCCGCGCCAGGTGCGGGAGGAAGGGGTCTCGGTGGCGTCGGGGTCGGCGCGCAGCAGACCTCCGGAGAGCCGTCCCATGACGAACAGGTGGGCCTGGACCTGGTCCTTGCGGCTCTGGGTGCTCATGCGCCCGCTCAACCCCTGATCCCGCGCAGCGCCCCGAAGACTCCCGACAGCAGCGCGGCGAGCGGCAGCAGGACGAGGGCCACGACCAGATGGAGGACGTCCGCGGCCCTGCCCCAGTACGGGACGAGCCGGCGGCCGGGTACCGTCCACGCGGCGACGGCCGCCGTCGCGCCCACCACCACCAGGACCGCCACCACTTCCAGCCGGCCCGGCAGCGGGGCACCCGCGGCCACGACGACTCCCGTGGCGGCCAGGCCGTACGCGCCGGGCACGGCGAGCGCCAGCCGGTGCCGGAGCCCGCCGACGAGCCGCAGGTGCAGGAGCAGCAGCAGACTGAGGGCGACGGTGAGGGCGGGGCCCGTCCGGGCGTCCGACCCCGCTGCCGTCAGCAGCGCCGTCTGGCAGCCCATGGCCACCACCCCGAGTGCGGCGTATGCGCTGGTGAGGTACGTGTCGGCAAGCGCGGCGCGCGCCCTGACCCGTTCCGCGGGGAAGGGCTCGATGCCTTCTTGCAGGTCGTCGGCCCCGCTGGGCAGGGGAGGCAGCCGCATCCCGGCGAAGCGGAAGGCCAGACCCGGTACGAAGACGGCGCAGGCGATCGTCAGGACGGCGAGCCAGCCGGCGCTCTGGGCCAGGGGGAGTCCGGCGGAGGTGACGACACCGGCGAGCGCCGTGAACAGGGCGACGGTGAAGGCCCCGAGGAACAGCGGGACGAACGCTCCCACCGCCGCCAGCGCGACGATCGCGGCGCCCGCCGCGGCGGCCCCTCCCGCCAAGAGGCTGGGCCCCAGGCCGTCCTCGCCCGGACCCGCCTGCGGAAGCAGTGCCCCGGCCAGGGCGAGATGCGGTACGGCCAGCATGCCCAGGACAGCCCCCGCGCCGGAGTCGCCGACCGCCCGGGAAGCGGTGAGGGAGCCGGCGATCAGAAGCACGGCCAGCGTGCCGGCCGCGCCCGCCCGCCAGGCCGCCGCGCCCGGCAGGGCGAGGACCACCAGGGTGGCCAGCAGGGCTGCGGTGCTCCATCCCAGCAGGAGCCGCCGGGTCAGCGCGGACCGCCAGGTGTCGTCGCGGGCGCGCAGAGTCTCGCCGATCCCCTCGACGAGATCGTCGAACGCCACCTCGGGAAGCGCCTCGCCGCACGGTCTCAAGTACAGCGTCTCCCCGTCTACCAGGCCGAAGGAGGCGGCGGTCCCCTCCTCGTCGAGGGGCGCGCCACCCAGTCGCTGGACGGACCAGCCCCCGGGGCCGAGTCCCCGCTCGTGCGGCTCGGTTCCCGCGTACTCGACGAGTACCGGAAGCAGATCGGCGAGCGGAACATCGGAAGGTATCCCCAATTCGAAGGCCCGGGAAGGTGCTCTGACGGAAATTCGACAGAGTTCGCCTGTCTTGTCGCTCATGGCAACTCGATTCACTCCCGCCGTGAATTCGGCGGCGGTCCGACTCGGGAACGGGGGCACACTATCGTGACTCCCGGCCGTCAGTATGATCACCCGTCAACCAGCTTTCTCTGCCGCCCTTGTGTGGGCGGTCCATGTCCGGGAGACGTGCAATGGCCGCCACACGAACCGGGAGCCGGTTTTGACCACCGTCACGTTCCGTCGCCCTCCGCGCCGGGTGGGTCCGCAGATGCCGCAGGGCGAACTGGCCCTGCAGGAACCGCCGACGCTGCCCGAGCCCCAGAGCGCCATGGGCGGCGTGGTCACCTACCTGCCGATGGCGCTCAGTTCGCTGGGCATGGTGCTGGTCTTCCTCCGGCCCGGCGAGGGAAACGGCGTACTCATGTGGGTGGCCGTCGGCATGATGACGCTGTCCGCGGTCGTCATGCTCGTCGCCCAGTTCTTCCGGGCAGCGGGGGAGCGCAAGCGGGCCCTGCGCGGCGAACGCCGGGACTACCTGCGGTATCTCGCGACCAGCAGGCGCCGCGTACGGGCGGTCGTCGACCAGCAGCGCCGGGCGCAGGCGTGGCGCCATCCGGAGCCGGACGCACTGTGGTCGGTGGCCCGTACCGGCCGCCTGTGGGAGCGCAGGGCGTCCCACGAGGACTTCGCCGAGGTGCGGTTCGCCACCGGCGAGCAGCCTCTCGCCCTCACCCTGACACCGCTGGCGACGCGTCCGGTCGAGGACCTGGAACCCCTGTGCGCCCACGCGCTGCGGCGTTTCATCCACACGTACGCGACCGTGGCCGGGCAACCCGTCTCCGTGCGGCTCCGCTCCTTCGCGCGGGTGCTTCTCGCCCCGGCGGGCGATGCCGCCGACGAGGCTTCCCCGGTCGGCCCGGCGCGGGCGACGGCACGGGCCGTGGTGGCACAACTGGCCGCCCTGCACGCGCCGGACGAGCTGAACATCGTGGTCCTCGCGGACGGGGACGGCTGGGACGCCTGGGCGTGGACCAAGTGGCTGCCGCACACCCAGCACCCGACGGACACCGACGGGGTGGGCCCGGCCCGGCTGGTCGCGCAGTCCGTCTCCGAACTGGAGCCGCTGCTCGGTGAGGAGTTCACCGCACGGGGGCCTTTCCTGGCCGGCTCGGCGCCCGACCGCGACGAGCCGTTCACCGTGATCGTCCTGGACCTCTCCGCGGTGCCGCCCGGCGCCCGGCTGGCCGGGGACGGCTACCGCAACACGACCGTCATCGACGTCCGGGGCACCCTCGCCGCCACGGCCGAGGACCGAGGCACCCTGCGGTTGCGGCTCACCCCCGAGGACCTCACGATGCTCACCCCCGGCCGCGACGGCGGACGGGCCGAGACCCGGGTCGGCCGGCCCGACGCACTCGGTGCCGGAGCCGCCCGCGCACTCGCGATGAACCTGGCCCGGTTCCGGCTCGGCGCGGCCGCCAGATCCGAACAACCCCTCCAGGAGGACCGCGAACTCACCGACCTGCTGGGCATCCGCGACCTCGCCGCGGCGCGGACGGCGCAGCTGCACCGGCCGCGCACCGAGGGCGAACGGATGCGGGTGCCGCTCGGCGTCGCCGCGGACGGGTCGCATCTGATGCTCGACCTGAAGGAATCGGCCCAGGGCGGAATGGGCCCCCACGGCATGCTGGTGGGCGCCACCGGTTCCGGTAAGTCCGAACTGCTGCGCACCCTCGTGCTCGCGCTGGCCCTCACGCACAGCAGCGAGACGCTGAACTTCGTCCTGACCGACTTCAAGGGCGGCGCCACCTTCCTCGGGCTGGACCGGCTGCCGCACACCTCGGCGGTCATCACCAACCTGGCCGACGAGGCCGCGCTCGTCGAACGGATGCAGGACGCCCTGCACGGCGAACTCATCCGGCGCCAGGAACTCCTGCGCAGAGCCGGCAACTTCACCTCCGTGCGCGCGTACGAGGAGGCCAGGGCGGGCGGTGCTCCGCTCGAACCGCTGCCGACCCTGCTGGTGGTGGTGGACGAGTTCAGCGAACTGCTCGCCGCGCACCGTGACTTCCTCGATCTGTTCGTCATGATCGGCCGACTCGGCCGGTCGCTCTCCGTTCACCTCCTGCTGGCCTCCCAGCGACTCGACGAGGGCCGCAGCCAGCAGTTGGAATCGCACCTCTCGTACCGGATCGGCCTGCGGACGTTCTCCGCGATGGAGAGCCGCGGGGTCCTCGGCGTACCCGACGCGTACGAACTGCCCCCGCTCCCCGGCAGCGGGCTCCTCAAGAACGATGTCGGCACCCTCACCCGCTTCAAGGCGGCGTACGTCTCCGGGGACTACCGGCCCGTCCGTCCCGGCGCGTCGCGGCGCGCGGCCGTGGCCGGCCAGGTCGTCCCCTTCGAGGCAGGCTGGGTCCCGCCCCGTGCCCTGGCGGAGTCCTCGGAGGGCCCCGAGCAGGAGCCGGTGACGGAGTCCGACGAGGACAGCCCCGCGCGCAGCCTGCTGGACGTCGCCGTGGAGAAACTGGAGGGTTCCGGACCACCCGCTCACCAGGTGTGGCTGCCGCCCCTGAGCGAACCGCCCACCCTGGACCTGTTGTTGCCGGCCCCCGGCGAAACCGCCCCGTACCTGCGAGTGCCGGTGGGCGTGGTGGACCGGCCGTTCGAGCAGCGGCGCGAAGAACTGACCGCCGACCTCTCCGGCGCGGGCGGCCACATCGGCATTGCCGGCGGCCCGCAGTCGGGCAAGTCGACCCTGGTGCGCACCCTGATCTGCGCGCTGGCACTCACCCACACCCCGAAGGACGTGCAGTTCTACTGTCTCGACTTCGGCGGCGGCACGCTCGGCGCTCTGGCCGGACTCCCGCACGTGGGCGGCGTCACCGGCAGACTGGACCCCGAGCGGATCACCCGTACGGTCGCCGAGGTCACGGCCGTCGTGGCCCACCGCGAGCGGCTCTTCGCCGCCCGCGGCATCGAGTCGATGGCGGACTTCCGCGCCAGGCGCTCCGCGGGCGAGTTCCCCGAGGAGCGGCACGGCGACGTGTTCCTCGTGGTCGACGGCTGGAACACGGTGCGCCAGGACTTCATGGACCTTGTCCCGACCTTCGGGATGATCGCCTCGCGCGGCCTCAACTTCGGTGTCCACCTGATGGTCGCCTCCGGCCGCTGGTCAGAGATCGGAGCCGCGCTCCGCGACCAGCTCGGCACCCGCTTCGAACTCCGGCTCGGCGACCCGGTGGACTCCATGGTCAACATGCGTGCCGCGGGAACCGTCCCCGCGGTCCCCGGACGAGGGCTCAACAAAGACCGCAGCCACTTCCTCACCGCGCTGCCCCGGACCGACGCGGACACCTCGGCGGACACGCTCGCGGCCGGAGTGGCCGCGCTGGTACGCCAGGTGGCGGCCGGCTGGGACGGCGAGCCCGCCCCGGCCGTACGGACACTGCCCGCCACCCTTCCCGCTTCGCAACTCCCCCCGTCAGAAGGTGATCTGCAGGTCCCGCTGGGCCTGGAGGACCTGGGTCTCGACGTGTTCCGGCACGACTTCGAGGCGCACCCGCACCTCGTGGTGATCGGAGACGTGGAGTCCGGCAAGACGAACCTGCTCGCCCACATCGCCGAAGCGGTCACCGCCCGCTACACGCCCGACGAGGCCCGCGTGCTCCTCGTCGACTTCCGGCGCGGCATGGCCGAGACCGTCCCCGACGCACACCGGCTGGGCTACGCCGTGGGACCCGACCCGTTGCGCAGGATGGTCGAGGGAGCGGCCCGCGCCCTGCGCGAGAGGGTGCCCGGCCCGGACATCGCCCCCGGGCGGCTGGCCCTGCGGGACTGGTGGACGGGGCCACGTCTCTTCGTGGTGGTCGACGACCACGAGCTGGTCTCCGGCGGCGGCTTCGGCGCCAACGACCCCTTCACCCCGCTCCACGACCTCCTCACCCAGGGCACCGAGACCGGATTCCACCTCATCGTGGCGCGCGGTGCCAACGGCGCGGGCCGCGCGGTCAACTCCGACCCTCTGCTCCGCCGCCTGGTGGAGTCCAACACCCCGGTCCTGATGCTCTCCTGCCCGCCCTCCGAGGGACAGGTGGTGCCCGGGACGCGGCCCCGCGCGCTGCCGCCGGGCCGGGGCCTCTACATCACCCGACGGCGCACCACCCAGATCCAGACAGCGCTGCGCGACTGACCGCCCCGCGCCGACCGCCCGGTCCGGGGCAGCACCCCCGCATCCCCGGACCGGCTCACGACCACGTACCGCGGAAGGAACCCCATGGCCCGCCAGACCCTCGTCGCCACGCCCGGGACCACACTGACGGCGGCCCTCGACGCCGCCCGACCCGGCAGCGTGGTGCGGGTGCGGCCCGGCCGCTACGACGAGAGCCTCTCCATCACCAAGATGGTCACCCTGGTCGCCGACGACCCCGCCCGGCCCCCCGAGATAGCCCCCCGCGACGGCAGCGCCGTGCAGGTCCTCGCCGAAGCGGTCAAGTTGTCGGGCCTGGTCCTGTGCGGTGCCGACGAGGACGCCCCCGTGGTCGACATACCGCGTGGGCAGGCGGAACTGGAGAGCTGCGCGGTCCACGGCAACGGCTGGACCGCGTTGCTCGCCCGCGACGCCGGCTCCCTCGCGATGCGGGACTGCGTGGTCACCAACGGGCGCGGCGCCGGACTGGTGGACCTCTCGCCCCGTCGCAGCGTCGTCGAGGACTGCCTCTTCGAGCACCTGGGCAGCTCCGGGGTGGTGCTGGGCGAGAGCGCGGTGACCACCGTGCGCGGCTGCACCGTGCGCGACGCGCGCGGCAACGGCCTGCTGGCCGGCGACCGGGCCGCAGGCTCGGTGGAAAGGCTCACCGTCGTCCGTACCCTCAAACCGGGCGTCGCCCTGGAGGAGCGGTGCTCGACCCGGCTGAGCGAGGTCCGCGCCGAGGAGTGCGTCATCGGCTTCCACCTCTCGTCCGCCGGGAGTCCCGTGCTCGACGACTGCGTCGCGCGCGGCAGCACCACCCACGGGCTGCTGCTCTCCGGCGCCGCCGGCCCACGGCTGAACCGGTTCCTTTCCGCCGGCTCCGGGGGCCACGGCATCGCCGCCACCGACCGTTCGCGCGGTACGTTCACCGACTGCCGGGTCACCGACTCCACCGCCGCGGGGCTGCTCGTACGGGACGGCTCGGCCCCCGCTCTGCTGCGTACCGCGATCGTCGGCGGCAGGTCCGAGGGGGTCGTCGTCGAAGGCGAGGCCGCACCCCGGCTCGACGCCGTCACCGTCGAGGGACCCGCCGGACACGGCATCGTGGTCGCCGGTGCCGACCCTTCGCTGCGCTGTGTGGACGTCACCGGGAGCGGCGGCCACGGACTGTACTTCCGCGACGGCGCGCGGGGCACGGTCGAGGACGGCACCGTCACCGGGGCGGGCGGCTGCGGAGCCCTGGTCGAGGCGTCCCGTCCGGTGTTCCAGGGCGCGGTGCTCCGCGACTGCTCCGCTCCCGGGCTGCGGGTGACCGGCGAGGCGGCCGTCACACTGACCGCGGTGACGGTCGAGAACGCCGGATCGGAGGGCATCACGGTGGAGGGACCGGCCGAACTGGTCGCCGTCGGCAGCCGGGTGAGCGGCAGCCGGACCCACGGCGTGCTGATCGGACCGGGAGCCACCGCCGGGCTGAACGACTGCGACCTGGGAGGGTCCGGCGGTGACGGCCTGCGGGTCGCGAGCGGAAGGCCCGTACGCGTCACCCGGTGCATCGCCGTGGAGGCCCCGGCGGGCGCCGCGATCCTGGAGAGCTGGTTGCCGGCCGTACCGCAGTGGGGGTGGGC
>NZ_JBSFVR010000321.1:0-8361 GCF_053592415.1 Streptomyces sp. NPDC002690
CCCGCGCGCCGGGGCCGTCCGAGGGCTCGGCCAGGCGGGGCACGGCGTCGCCGATCGCGTAGCCGGTGAGGTACATCTCGGAGGTCACCAGCAGCTGGGCTCCACCGGCGGCGGCGCGCGCGGCGGCGTGGTCGAGGGCTTCGAGATTCGCCGTCACGTCTCGGGGAGTGCCGGAGCTCTGGAACAGGGCGGTACGCAACGACGGCATGGCTGACCTCGGGCGGGGCGGCGGGGGACGTATCCGAAGGTACGTTTCGCGCGCCACCGTCGACAAGGCGCGAGTGTTGCGCATCGACCGTCGATCCGTTGCGCCCTCGGGCCCTTCTGCGGCGATTCGTTGCGTACGGCGTCGCCGCAGGTCAGAAGGGTGATCCAGGTCTCAGTCCGGAGGTCCGGGGCGGGCCGCTCCCGACCGGCCGGGGCGGGCCCGACTCGCCCGGCCGGGGCGGGCCCGACTCGCTCGGCCGGGGCGCCTCAGACGTACCGGCGGACCAGCGGGGAGAGGACGAGGACGGACTTCGTCCGCTCCACGTAGGGTTCGCTCGCGATACGTTCGAGTACCTGCTCGAAGTGGCGCATGTCCGCCGCGAAGACCTGCACGACGGCGTCCGCCTCGCCGGTGACGGTGGAGGCGGAGGCGATCTCCGGGTAGCGCGAGAGTCCGCTCCTGATCGCCTCGGGAGAGGTGTTGCGGCTGCAGAAGATCTCGATGAAGCCCTCGGTCTCCCAGCCCAGCGCCGAGGGGTCGACCCGCACGGTGAACGCCGTGATCGCCCCCTGCTCGCGGAGCCGGTCGACGCGGCGTTTCACGGCGGGCGCGGACAGGCCTACGAGGGCGCCGATGTCGGCGTAGGAGCGTCGGGCGTCCTCGGCGAGGGCGTGGACGATGCGTTCGTCGAGTTCGTTCAGGCGCACGTCGGGCGGTTCACTTCTCTGCGAGGGCTGGTGCGGGGGCGGTGGTGCCGCCCCCGCAGTAGACCACGGGCGCCCCTCGCCGGGGCGCCCACCGCAGGGCGGGACGATCTCGCGGAGTGGTCCCGCACGGCGATTGCCGCGCGACGGTCAGAAGGGGAACCGCGTGCGGCCCCGCTGGATCGAGATCCACTTCTGGGTGGTGAAGGAGTCGATCGTCGACTCGCCGTTGAGGCGGCCGAGGCCCGAGTTCTTCACGCCGCCGAACGGGACGATGGGCTCGTCGTTCACGGTGCCGTCGTTGATGTGGATCATGCCGGTGTGGATGCGCTGTCCGACCCGGACCCCGCGCTCGATGTCTCCGGTGTGCACGGCGCCGCTGAGGCCGTACGGGGTGTCGTTGGCGATCCGGACGGCCTCGTCCTCGCCGTCGAAGGGCACGATCAGCGCGACGGGCCCGAAGATCTCCTGCTGGAGCACGGGAGAGTCGGCGGAGAGGCCGGTGAGCACGGACGGGCTGACCAGGTTGCCGTCGGTGGTGCCCCGCAGCAGCGCGGTGGCACCGCCGGCGACGGTCTGCTCCACCAGCTTGGTGACGGCCTCGGCCTGCGTGGAGTTGATCAGCGGGCCGATCTGGGTGGCCGGGTCGGCCGGGTCGCCGACGGTCAGGGAGGCGACCTTGGCGACGAACTTCGCGGTGAACTCGGCTTCGACGGAACGGTCGACCAGGATGCGGTTGGCGGCCATGCAGACCTGGCCCTGGTGGACGAAGCGGCTGAAGACGGCGGCGTCGACGGCGTAGTCCACGTCCGCGTCGTCCAGGACGATGAGCGCGCTGTTGCCGCCGAGCTCCAGGACGACCCGCTTGAGGTGGGCGGCACCGACGGTCGCCACGTGCCGGCCGACCTTGTCGGAGCCGGTGAAGGAGATGACCTCGGGGACCGGGTGCTCCAACAGGGCGTCGCCGATCTCGGCGATGTCGGTGACGACGACGTTCAGCAGTCCGGCCGGCAGACCGGCGTCCTCGAAGATCTTGGCGATGAGCGTGCCGCCGACGATCGGGGTGTTCTGGTGCGGCTTGAGGACGACCGCGTTGCCGAGGGCGAGCGCGGGGGCGACCGACTTCAGGGAGAGCAGGAAGGGGAAGTTGAACGGGCTGATGACGCCCACCACGCCGACCGGCTCGCGGTAGACGCGGTTCTCCTTGCCCTCGACCGGCGAAGGCAGCAGCTGGCCGGTGGGGCGCAGCGCGATCTGGATCGCCTCGCGGAGGAACTCCTTGGCGAGGTGCAGTTCGAAGGCGGCCTTGAGGCGGGTGCCGCCGAGCTCGGCGACGATCGCGTCACCGATCTCCGGCTCGCGCTCCTCCACGATCCGCAGCGCCTTCTCCAGCACACCGCGCCGGGCGTAGGCGTTGGTCTCGGCCCACGTCCGCTGGGCGCGCTCGGCGGCCCGGTAGGCCTGGTCCACCTCTTCGGCCGTGGCGACCGGGATGGAAGCGAGCTTCTCCCCGTCGAACGGGTTGAAGTCGATGATGTCCCAGGAGCCCTTGCCGGGCCGCCACTCGCCGTCGATGTACTGATGGGCCAGGTCAGTGAAGAAGGACATGAGATCCCTTACCGCAGAGTGGGCGGGTGACTGAACGGGACTCATATTACTTACGTCGCCGAGGAGTTGAAGCAACAGACCGGCCGACGAAGGACCTTGACCGGACAGCGGGGGTACGACTGTGCCCCCCGCGGTCGAACACCGCGAGGGGCACAGGAGTTGTTCGGATACCGAACGAGGAGGCGGATCAACTCCAGCTGGCGTGGAGGGGCTTGCCCTCCGCGTATCCGGCGGCGCTCTGCACGCCCACGACCGCCTTCTCGGCGAACTCCTCCAGGGAGGCGGCACCGGCGTAGGTGCAGGACGAGCGGACGCCCGCGATGATCGAGTCGATCAGGTCCTCGACTCCGGGCCGCGACGGGTCCAGGAACATCCGCGAGGTGGAGATGCCCTCCTCGAAGAGCGCCTTGCGGGCCCGGTCGTAGGCCGACTCGTCGGACGTACGGTTCTTGACCGCGCGGGCCGAGGCCATGCCGAACGACTCCTTGTAGTACCGGCCGTCGGCCGACTGCTGGAGGTCTCCGGGCGACTCGTACGTACCGGCGAACCAGGAGCCGATCATCACGTTGGACGCGCCGGCCGCGAGGGCCATGGCCACGTCGCGCGGGTGACGGACACCGCCGTCCGCCCAGACGTGCTTGCCGTACTTCTTCGCCTCGGCGGCGCACTCCAGGACGGCGGAGAACTGCGGCCGGCCGACGCCGGTCATCATCCGCGTGGTGCACATGGCACCGGGGCCCACGCCGACCTTGATGATGTCGGCGCCCGCCTCGATGAGGTCGCGCACGCCTTCGGCGGCGACGATGTTGCCCGCCACGATCGGGACGCGCGGATCGAGGGCGCGCACCGCGCGGACCGCGCTGATCATCGACTCCTGGTGGCCGTGGGCGGTGTCCACCACGAGGGTGTCCACGCCGGCGTCCAGGAGCTGCTGGGCCTTGCCCGCGACGTCTCCGTTGATGCCGACGGCGGCGGCGACGCGCAGCCGGCCCTCGGCGTCGGTGGCGGGGGTGTACAGGGTGGCGCGGAGCGCGGCCTTGCGGGTGAGGATGCCGACCAGCCGGCCCTGAGCGTCGACGGCGGGGGCGAGCTTGCGGTTGGCCGTGTCGAGCCGGTTGAAGGCCTCGCGGGGGTCGATGTCCGCGTCCAGCACGACCAGGTCCTTGGACATGACCTCGGAGAGCTGCGTGAAGCGGTCCACACCGGTCAGGTCGTGGTCGGTGACGACGCCGACCGGCTTCCCTTCCTCGTCCACCACGACACCCGCGCCGTGCGCGCGCTTGGGCAGCAGTGAGAGGGCGTCCGCGACGGTCTGGCCAGGGGCCAGCACGATCGGGGTGTCGAGGACGAGGTGGCGCGTCTTGACCCAGGAGATGACCTCGGTGACGACCTCGATCGGGATGTCCTGCGGGATGACGACGAGACCACCGCGACGAGCGACGGTTTCGGCCATCCGCCGGCCGGCGATGGCGGTCATGTTGGCGACCACCAGCGGGATGGTCGTCCCTGTGCCGTCGGGCGCGGAAAGATCCACCCCTTGGCGCGATCCGACCGCCGAACGCCCCGGAACCATGAAGACGTCGTCGTACGTGAGGTCGTACGGGACGGAAGGGGTGTCTGAGTAACGGCCGGTGCCAGGTTCGAGAAAACGCATGACACCCATGGTTCCACGGGAATCGCCGCAGGTCGCCCTGGAAAAGGCACAGCGATGGCCGCCATCGCTCGTAGATTCATACAGAGGAGCGCGGCGAGGGGCCGCCGGGCCCATACCCCGACCGGCGGAACCTACCCCGATCCGATGGCGCGTACACACCACCTTCAGACAATCGAACACTATTCGAACCTGTAGTGATCTTCCCTGCTGGACCAGGTGACAAGCAGTCAGGTAGTTTCACCATCCGCAGGTCTTGGGGGCACCCGGGGCATCGATGGAAAGTCCCTGGCCGCCCGTCACGCGAATGACCGGAGAGGACCCGGACCGCCCGTGGAAAGTGAACTGCCGGACATTTACTGCCCGTTCCCCCAGCGCACGAATCCGCACGTCGGGCACACCCGAAAGCACCTCGACAACTGGACGCGCAGCACCGGGCTGGTGCACCGTGAGTCCGCGCGCGAGCGGTTCGAACAAGCCGACTTCGCGGCCTTCGTCGGTATGGTCCACCCGACGGCGAACCCGGGTCAGCTGGATCTGGTGGCCGACTGGTTCGTCTGGCTGTTCCTCGTCGACGACCAGCTCGACGACGGCCATCTCGGCCGCGACCCCGAGCGGGTGCGGCACGTCGTCGCCCGGATGCGTGCCGTGGTGGACGGCACAGCCCCGGACCCCGAGCCCGGCGAGGACCTGCCCAGAGCCGTCGTGGCCCTGACCGATCTGTGGGAACGCACGATTCCGGACGTGCCCCCGCACTGGCGGACCCGCTTCGCCTTCCATCTGGTGGCGTACCTCACCACGGCCACCACCTGGGAGGCCGGGAACCGCGCGGAGGGCGTCGTCCCGTCCGAGGAGACGTACATCGCCAAGCGGCGTCACACCGGGGCGATCCACGTGTGCATGGATCTCATAGAGATCGTCGCGGGCATCGAGGCCCCCGAGTCGATCCACAACGACCCCCGGTTCATCACCGCGCTGGAAGCCTCGTGCAACGTGGTGTGCTGGGCGAACGACGTCTACTCCTACGAGAAGGAGCAGGTGCTCGGCGAGATCCACAACCTCGTCCACCTGGTCCGCCATCACCGCGGGCTCGGTGAGCAGGAGGCGCTGGACCTGGTCGCGGAGCGGATAGCCACGGAGACGGAGCGGTTCCTGACCGCGGAGGACGAACTCCTGGAGCTGTACCCCAAGCTCTCCGGCCTGCTGGTGCCGTATCTGGACGGCATGCGCAGCTGGATGCGCGGCAATCTCGACTGGTCCATGCAGACACCCCGGTACAACCCCGCCGACGTCAGCCAGTACGAGGAGCCCGGGCAGTACCTGGAGGAAACGGTACTCGGCATCGCGGCCGACCACGCGGGTCACGTCCGGCGCTGAGTTCCCCGGCCCTGCGGGCCGCGCTCGGGACCGAGGGCGCGAGGGCGCGAGAGTCCCGTCCGGTACGACGAAGAGGCCGGCACCCCCTCGCGGGGTGCCGGCCTCTCTTCGTGTGCGCAGCTCCGTTCTCGTGTACGGAGCTCCGTTCTCGTGTACGGAGATCCGTTCTCGTGTACGGAGATCCGTCAGTGGCCGTCCGGGTCGGCCCGCTCCAGGGCGGGCCGGATTCCGGCGGCCGACTCGGTCAGCAGGTAGTCGGCGGCGGCCGTGTCCGTCACCAGGCTGGTCACCAGGCCGGAGCGGAGCACCGCTCCGATCGCCGCGGCCTTGCGCTGGCCGCCCGCGATGGCGACGACCTCGGGGATGCGGCGGAGCCGGTCGGCCTCCACGGTGATGCAGCGCTCACCGAGATCCCGGCCGACCCGGCGCCCTTCGGCGTCGAAGAGGTGGGCGGACATCTCGGCCGCCACGCCGAGCGAGGCGTAGTGGGCGCGCTCGTCGTCCGACAGCATGTCGTGGACGGTGGAGATGCCCGGCTCCCACGAACCGATGGAGACCGCCGCGACGGTGACCTTGTCGAAGTAGTCGAAAGCGCGCGCGATACCCGTCTGGTTGCGGAGCGCGGCGGCGGTGGCCGGGTCCGGGAGCAGCATCGGGGCGTAGATGGGGTGCGCCTCGCCGCCGGAGACCTGGGCGGCCCTGCGGACCGCCTCCACCGAACCGCGCTCGGCCGTACCCGCGTCGTACACACCGGTCAGCTGGACCACCGTGCACGGCGGCAGCTGGTCGAGCGCCGCCGCCATGTGGATGGTGGACCGGCCCCAGGCCAGTCCGAGGACATCGCCCTCGGTCACCAGTTCGCCGAGCAGATCCGCCGCGACCTCGCCCAGGTTCTCCGGGTCGGGGGCGTCCTCCTGCTCGTCCGCCGGGGACTCCACGACGACGGCGTGGCGCAGCCCGTACCGGGACCGCAGCGCGTCGGAACGCTCCGCGTCCAGCTCGGCCGGCACCCGGATCTCGATGCGCACGAGATCACGTTCGAGGGCCGTCTCCAGGACCCGGGCCACCTTGAAGCGGCTGACGCCGAACTCCTCGGCAATCTGGATCTTGGACTTCCCCTCCAGATAGAACCGCCGAGCCATGGCCGCCGCCTGCACGAGCTCCGCGGGGCCCATCCGCATGGCTGACCGACCCGCCGAGATGCCAGACACCGCGATCTCCTCACTGCTGTTCACACGCCCGTTACGCCGTTCATCCTGTCAGATCCGGCGAACTTGATCGGCCTTGTCGGGCCGCGTTCATCTGCCCTTGGCTCAGTGGCCGCATGCCCAGGGCGCGGCGGCCGTCGCCGTCTCCGCCTTCGCCCGGAGCGCGCGCACCGCCGCGGCCGGGTCGGACGCCCCGTACACCGCCGAACCCGCGACGAAGACGTCGGCGCCCGCCTCGGCACAGCGCTCGATGGTCTCCTCGGAGACCCCGCCGTCGATCTGCAGCCACAGGTCGAGCCCGTGCTTGGAGATCAGGTCCCGGGTGCGGCGGATCTTCGGCAGCATGATGTCGAGGAACGCCTGCCCGCCGAAGCCCGGTTCCACCGTCATGATGAGCAGCATGTCGAGCTCGGGGAGCAGGTCCTCGTACGGCTCGATGGGCGTCGCCGGCCTGAGCGCCATCGACGCCCGGGCACCCTTGGCCCGGATCTCGCGCGCCAGCCGGACCGGGGCCGCCGCCGCCTCCACGTGGAAGGTGACCGAGCCGGCACCCGCCTCGACGTACTGAGGCGCCCAGCGGTCCGGGTTCTCGATCATGAGGTGGCAGTCGAGCGGGGTGTCGGTGGCCCGGCTCAGCGACTCCACGATGGGCACACCGAGAGTCAGGTTGGGCACGAAGTGGTTGTCCATCACGTCGACGTGGAGCCAGTCGGCGCCCTGCACCGCCTTCGCCTCATCGGCGAGACGGGCGAAGTCGGCGGAGAGAATGCTGGGGTTGATCTGGGCCATGCCCCAAGCCTGCCATGCTCCGGACCGCTTCCCCGCCACGGGGAGCCCCAAAGCCTCACGGGGTGGTCACGGTTCGGGCAACGCCCACCGCCGGGACCCGTTCGCCGGCCGGCCGGACGGTCAGCCCGTGCGCCGCAGCAGCGCGAGGTACATCGCGTCGGTGCCGTGCAGGTGGGGCCAGAGCTGGACGTCGGGGCCGTCGCCCAGCGCGGGGACACCCGGCATCAGGGGACGGGCGTCCACCCACTCGGCCTCGACCGGGTCGCCGCCACGCCCCTTCAGAACGTCCTCCACCACGGTCCGGGTCTCTGCGAGGTGCGGAGAGCAGGTCGCGTAGCCGACGACCCCGCCGACCCGTACCGCCTTGAGCGCCTCGCGCAGCAGTCCGCGCTGGAGCGGGGCGAAGCCTTCCAGGTCCTCGGGCCGGCGGCGCCAGCGCGCCTCGGGGCGGCGGCGCAGCGCGCCCAGGCCGGAGCACGGCACGTCCATCAGGATGCGGTCGAAGCTGCCGGGCAGCCACGGCGGGCGGGTGCCGTCGGCGGTGATCACCTGGTACGGGCCCGGGTTGCCGGCCAGTGCCCGCTCCACGAGCCGTGCGCGGTGCGGCTGCTTCTCGGCCGCGAGCAGGGCGGCACCCCGCCCGGCGGCGAGCGCGGCCAGCAGGGCGGCCTTGCCACCGGGACCGGCGCAGCCGTCGAGCCAGCGGGTGTCGTCGCCCTCCAGCGGGGCGTTGGCGTCCAGGCGCGCATGGCGATCCGCAGAGAGGCGAGGAAGCCCGCCGCCAGGATCAGGGGGCGGACCGGGCGGCCGGTGGGG
>NZ_JBSFVR010000322.1:0-8357 GCF_053592415.1 Streptomyces sp. NPDC002690
CGTGAGCCGGGACCCCGAGCGGGGTCCCGGCTCACGCGTGTGCGGTGCGCCGCGATGCGGTCAGCTGCCCGTGACCGTCACCTTGTCGTCGTTCTTGAGCTGCTCCACGAGCTGCTTGACCTTCGCCTTGTCCCAGATGAGGTTTCCCCCGCTGGTGCTCTGCCCGGAGAGCGGGATGTTCATCGACGTACCCTCGCCGCCGGTGACGCCCTTCATCGCGAAGAACATCCGGGCCAGCGACCAGAGCGACATGTCCTTGTCCACCACCAGGGTGTCCAGTCCCGCGCCCATCACCGGATACAGCTTGAACGGGTTGATCAGCGTGGACGGGGTCGCCGTCTGGCTCGCCAGGGCCGCGAGGAACTTCTGCTGGTTCTTCGTACGGTCGAGGTCGCTGCCCGCGAACGCGTACCGGGTCCGCACGAAGGCGAGGGACTGCTCGCCGTTCAGCGTCTGCTTGCCCGCCTGGAAGTCGGCGCCGGAGTTCTTGTCCTTGAACGCCTTCGGGATGTCGAGCTCGACGCCGCCGATCGCGTCCACGATGCTGGCGAAGCCACCGAAGCCGATCTCGACGTAGTGGTCGATGTGCAGCCCGGTGTTGTACTCGACGGTCCGCACCAGCAGCTCGGGGCCGTCCTCCGCGTAGGCGGCGTTCAGCTTCACCGTCCGGCCGGTGCCCTCGTACTTCTTGCCCGACTCGGACCCCACGAACGAGGGGATCTCCACGTTCGAGTCACGGGGCAGGGAGACCAGCGTCGGCCCGTTCGACCCGTTGTGCAGGATCATCATCGAGTCGGTGCGCTTGCCCTCGGCGGAGCCGGTGTGCAGCTTCTTCTTGTCCTCGGCCGACATGCCCTCGCGGCTGTCCGACCCGACGATCAGGTAGTTCGTGCCGTCGCCCTCGGCCGGGCGGTCGATCACCTTGGAGAGGTCGACCTCGCGCTTGAGCTTGGAGTCGGCCCAGAAGTACGTGGAGACGGAGACCGCCAGCACGACGACCACCAGGGCCAGCGCGCCGATCTTGATCCGGCGCCGCCAGTCCGGCGCGGGCCCGCCCTGGACGTAACCGCCGTCACCGCCGCGTCCGCCATGGCCACCGCCCGGCCCGTACCCCGGTCCCTGGCCGTGTCCCTGCCCGGGGCCCTGGGGTGTGCCGTAGACCTGGCCGGTGTTGTAACCGCTGTCGTACCCGGGCGCCGCCTGGCCGCCCGCGCCGTACGGGTCGCGGCGAGGGGCCTCGGGGGTGCCGTACCCCGGACGCCCCTGCGGCTGCGGCGGAACCTGGGGTGCCCGCGGCGGGGCGGTACGCCGCTGGACACGGGGCATGGAGCGCGCACCCTCGGGCTCGGGGGCTGCCGAGCCCCGGCCGTAGCGGTCGCTGTCGTCGGTCCATCCGGGCCTGTCACTCATGGACACCAGTCTGCCGCGCCCGGGTACGGGTATTACAGGGTGTGAGAAGAAACGGTTCAGGGCTGTTGCGAAGCTGATGCAAATTCGGTCACGCATCGGCCGCATACAGTGGACGTCATGACAAAACTGGTCAATCGCCCCCAGGACGAGAGCAGCCCCGAGGACGCCGGCCGCACCCGGGCCCCGCGCGAGGGCGGCGACGGTATCGGCGAACTCCCCGGCAAGCCCACCGAGGCGTCCCGCACCACGCTCAGCCACATCATGACCGGCAGCGACACCAACCTCCTGGGCACCGTGCACGGAGGCGTGATCATGAAGCTGGTGGACGACGCGGCCGGTGCCGTGGCCGGCCGGCACTCGGGCGGTCCCGCGGTGACCGCCTCGATGGACGAGATGGTGTTCCTGGAGCCGGTCCGGGTCGGCGACCTCGTGCACGTACGCGCCCAGGTGAACTGGACCGGCCGCTCCTCGATGGAGGTCGGGGTGCGCGTGATGGCCGAGCGCTGGAACGAGTCGACCCCCGCCCAGCAGGTCGGCAGCGCCTACCTCGTCTTCGCCGCCGTCGACGCGGACGGCCGCCCCCGTCCCGTACCGCCGGTGATCCCCGGCACCGAGCGCGACAAGCGGCGCCACCAGGGGGCCCAGATCCGCCGTACCCACCGGCTGGCCCGGCGTCGAGCGATCAAGGAACTGCGCGAGAAGCGCGCCGCGGACGGCATCGACGAGAGCTGAGCCCGGCAGGGCCGGTGGAGCGGGCGGGGGAGCCCGCGTTCAGGGGCAGACGACGTCGTCGCCCGTGACGGCGTGGAAGGTGCCCCGGGGCACGGTCTCCGCGCGCACCGGCAGCACCGTCGTCCAGTCGGCGCCGACCGTCACCCGCAGCGTGGCCCCCTGACCGGCCACCGCCCGCAGCTCGCTGCCCGGCAACGCCGTGGCCAGCGACTTCGCCGACCGGTCCCAGCGCGGGTCGTAGGTGATCAGGGTCCGCGCGAGGGTGCGGACCGTGCCGTCGAGGGGGGCCGCGGTGGTGTTGAACCCGGTGGCGCGCAGGGCGGCGTCCAGCTTCTTGCCGAGACCGGCCCGCGGGGTGCCGTTGTAGACCTGTACCCGGATCTGCTGGGGCGCCACGTCCACCACCGTCGCCTTGGACGCGGCCGGGGCGGCGGCCGGTTTCGCCGAGGTCAGCGGCTTGTCCTCGCGAAGCGTCCGGAAGAGTGCCGCCGCCCGCGCGGTGTCCCACTTCACGGTCGACCCGATCCCCTTGACCGGGAAACTCGGGTCGCCGACAGGGACGGAGGCGAACTCCGACGAGGCCGCCGTGAACCCGCGCATCGCCGAGCCCAGCTCCAGCATCTGCTCGGTGCCGAACCCCTCGTCCGCGCGTACCGACCCCAGCATCGCCGAGACGACCTGCTGGAACTTCACCGGGTTCAGCAGCACGCCCTTGCTGGTCGCCCGCTCGATCACCGCCGCGACGAACTTCTGCTGCCGCTGCATCCGCCCCAGGTCGGCCGCCCCGTCGACGTGCCGGGAGCGGACGTACTGGAGAGCCTGGCCGCCGCTCAGTGCGTGGGTGCCCGCCTTGAGATCCAGGCCGGTGTACGTGTCCTTCAGCGGCCGTACCGTACAGATCTCCACGCCACCGAGCGCGTCCACCGTCTTCATGAAGCTGGTGAAGTCCGCCTCCAGATAGTGGTCGATCTTGACCCCGGTCAGCTGCTCCACCGTGCGCACGGTCAGCGTGGGACCGCCCTCCGCGTAGGCGGCGTTCAGCTTCACGGGGTGGTCGGCGTGGTGCTTGCCTGTCGTCCGGTCGGTGTGCGCGGGGATCACGGCGTAGCTGTCGCGCGGCAGGCTGACCACGCTCGCGCGCCGCCGGTCCTGGGACAGGTGCACCAGCATCAGGGTGTCGGTGCAGTGGCAGGGGGCGCCGCCGAGCCGGAACTTCTTCTTCTGGGCTGCCGTGATGCTGTCGCGGCCGTCCGTGCCGACGAGCAGCAGGTTCATGCCGCGGCTTGCGGACGGCCGGTTCTTCATGTCCCGGAAGGGGTCCACGCGGCCGATGCCGGTCTCCAGTTGGGTGACCACGGCGTGACCGATGCCGCCCGCGCCCAGCACGAGGACCGACAGCCCCGTCGCCACCCGCATCCCCCAGCGGGGCCGCTCGTCCTGCCGGCGCGATCTCAGCGGCCCCCCGGTCCTGGCCGGACCGCGCCGCGGCGGGACGCGCCGGGGATGCGGTGGACGGGGCGGCCGGGGCGGCGTGGTCACGAGAGGGGAACCTCCGGGCGATCCGAGGCGTGCGGGGACCGTCCGTACGGTAAGTCCATACGATCTCCTTTCCGGGCTGCCACTCGGTGGGACGCGCCGGTGTCCCCCGTAAGCGGTAACGTGGCGGCGCGCACCACCAGCCGAACAACCGCCGTCTCCCGTGGTGCGACCAGGAGCCCGGCGCCCCCGAGGACACCCCGAGGACCACATGTCTGCCGCGCACTACCCCGCCGTCTCAGTGATCATGCCGGTGCTCGACGAGGAGCGGCACCTGAGGAACTCGGTCCGGCACATCCTGGAACAGGAGTACGCCGGTGAGATGGAGGTGGTGATCGCGCTCGGCCCGTCCACGGACCGCACCGACGAGATCGCCGCCGAGCTGGTGCGCGAGGATTCCCGCGTCCACACCGTCCCCAACCCCACCGGCCGCACCCCCGCCGCCCTCAACGCCGCCATCGCGGCCTCCCGCCACCCGATCGTGGTGCGGGTCGACGGGCACGGCATGCTCTCCCCGGACTACATCGCCACCGCCGTCCGCCTCCTGGAGGAGACCGGCGCGCAGAACGTCGGCGGCATCATGCACGCCGAGGGCGAGAACGCCTGGGAGGACGCCGTCGCCGCCGCGATGACCTCGAAGATCGGCGTCGGCAACGCGGCCTTCCACACCGGCGGCCAGGCCGGCCCCGCCGAGACCGTGTACCTCGGCGTCTTCCGCCGCGAGGCGCTGGAAAAGGCCGAGGGGTACAACGTCGAGTTCATCCGGGCCCAGGACTGGGAGCTGAACTTCCGCATCCGCGAGGCCGGCGGGCTGATCTGGTTCTCGCCCGAACTGAAGGTCCAGTACCGCCCCCGCCCGTCCGTACGGGCGCTCGCCAAGCAGTACAAGGACTACGGCCGCTGGCGGCACGTGGTCGCCCGCTACCACTCCGGCTCGATCAACCTGCGCTACCTCGCCCCGCCGACGGCCGTCTGCGCCATCGCGGCGGGCATCGTCGTCGGCGCGGCGGTCACCCCCTGGGCGTTCCTCGTCCCCGCCGCCTACGCCGCCGCCATCACCGCCGGATCGCTGCCCGCGGGCAAGGGGCTGTCGCTCAAGGCCCGCGCGCAGATCCCGGTCGCGCTCGCCACGATGCACATGTCGTGGGGGTACGGCTTCCTCACCAGCCCGCGCTCGCTGGCCAAGCGGGTCATCGCCGGCCGCCGCCCGTCGCTGAGCGGGCAGACCGTCTGACGCCGGCCCACCGGGCCGAGGTACGAACGAGGGAGGGGCTCCACCGCGACGGTGGAGCCCCTCCCTCGTACCTACCGCCCCGCGGCTACCAGGTGTAGTTCGGGTTCACCTGCATGCAGGCGTTCTCGTCCTCGCCGTTGAGGGCCTGCGCCGACTCGGGGGTCTTGTCGTCCTCCCCGGCGGGGTAGCTGCCCTCGTCCCGCCAGTCGGCACCGACCGCCAGCGAGATCCCCGACACGTCGGTCGACTGCTTCACCAGGGACACCGGGATGCCCAGCGCCTTGGCGACCGCCTGCGCATCGCCCTCCAGGTCCGCGCTCGGGTACAGGACGCCGGTCCGCGCCGACCCGGTGATGTCCGAGGAGTCGAGGGTGGCCCGGGCGAAGCCCGCGTCCTTGAGCTGGTCGCGTACGTCACCGGCCCGGCCGGAGGCCGGCCCCTGGGAGTCGGTGGCCGTCGCGTTGCGCACCGCCACGGCGATCTCGTCGACCGGCGCGGACGGGTCCGTGGGCGTGGGCGAGGCCGTCGCCACGGGCTTGGACGCCTTGCCGTCGAGCGGGACGTCGTCCCGCACCATCCGGAACAGCTGTTCGGCGTCGCCGGGCTTCGGGAGGACCCGGCCTTCGAGCGCGCCCGTGGCGTAGACGTTCGGCATGGTGGTCATCGTGATCCGCTTGGTCGGGACCTTCTTGAGCTCCCCGGCCAGGTCGTACAGCTTCTTCATGTCGAGGCCCGTGTCGAGCGTGAGCGCGTTGCTCGCCGCCTCGGCCAGGCTCATCAGCTTCCCCGGGTCGGTCAGCTTGGTGCCCTTGCGGAGCTCGCGGACCATCGAGTTCAGGTACTGGTGCTGCGCCTGCGCCCGGTCCAGGTCCGTGTTGCCCCCGAAGCCGTACCGGGTGCGCAGCCACTGGAGGGCCTGCTTGCCCATGACCGGGGTGGTGCCCTCCTTCAGACGGAGGCCGGAACCGGAGCCCTTTGTGTTGTGGGAGTAGATGTTGGCGTCGACGCAGACGGGCACGCCGCCGATGGCGTCGGCCATCGACACCACGCCGGAGAAGTCGATCATCATGAAGTGGTCGATGGTGATGCCGGTCAGCTCGTACCAGGCGGCGACCGTGCAGCCCGGCCCGCCGCGCCCCAGGCTCGTGTTGGTCATGACCAGGGAGGTGGACGCCTCGTAGACCTTGCCGGTCTTCGGGTCCGTGCACTTGGGCATCTTGAGCATGGTGTCGCGCGGCATGCTGACCACCGACAGGTTGCTCCGGTCCGCGGAGAGGTGGAGCAGCATCTGCACGTCCGCGAGCGGTGTGCCGTTGAAGGTCTCCTTCGCGCCGCCCAGCTTCTGGTTCTCCGCGGTGTTACGCGCGTCGGAACCGATGAGCAGGATGTTGAGCGGAGTCTGACCGGCGGCGTTGGCCTTGTGCTCGGTCATCTTCTTGTCGCCGAGGGTCAGACTCTCCTTCTTGATGTTGTTGTCCAGGTGCTTGTAGTACAGGTAACCGGCCGCCCCGGTGCCGAGTATGAGCAGCGCGAGCACCGAGGAGACCCAGCGCAGGACGCGCCGCTTGCCCTTCCGCGGCGCGCGCCCGGGCGGGCCGCCGTCGCCCTTGCGGGGCCGCCGGGGGCCCGGTACGGAACCCCCGCCGCCGTCCCCCGGCTTCCCGTCCTCGGCGGCCCCGCCGTCCGGCTTCCCGCCCTCTTCCGTGCCGCTCTCCGCTCCCGTGCCGCTCGCCGCTTCCCCGTCTGCGTAGAGACTGTCGTCCCAGCCGAGTCGATCGGCCTGGGGGACGCGCGGTCGCGTCCCCTCCTCGGGCGTGCTGTTCCGTCCCAACGGGACCCCCCCTGCTGCTCAGACTCTCGCGGTGGCGTGGCGAACGGGTTTCACTCGCTGCACACCGCCTTGTCGGCGCTGGCCCTCTGAATGTCGGTGGGTGCCGCGGCGGGCGCGTCGACGGCCACCCCGGCCCCCTTGAAGTCGGCGCCGAGCGTCAGCGTCATCGCTTCCAGCCCCTCGGCGTCCTCGGTGCCCTGCTTCAGGGCCGATGCGGGCAGCCCCATCATGTCGGCGAGCGCTCGGGCCTGGTCCGCCTGGTTGGGCGCGTACGCGAGCGTCGTCTTGTCGGCCTTGGCGGGCGCGTTGGCCTTGTTGGTGGACTTCAGCACGCCCTTTTCGAGCTGGAGCCAGCTGACGGTGGCGCCCGCCGCGCCGTCGATGTCTCCGCCGTTGTACACGTCCACCCGCACGTCGGCGGCCTTCGCCCGCGCCCCGTCCAGCAGGGCGTCCTGAGCGCTCTTCTCCTTCGCGGCGGCGGCCTTCTTCTGCGCCGCCACCTCGGTGAGGGAGACGTCCTGGCGCATCGTCTCGAAGAGCTGCTCGGCCTTGGTCGGATGGACGACGACGGTGACCGGGGTCGGTTCGTCCGGGTTGTCTATGACCGGCACCGTGGTGAAGGTGATGTTCTTGGCGTCGACCTTCGCGAGCTCCTTGGCGAGGGTGGTCAGCTTCGCCACCGAACCGATGCCGGAGTCGACCGTCAGTGCCTTGGTGGCCGCGTTGGCGAGCTTGAAGAGCTTCGTGGGGCTCGTCAGGGTGTCGTCCGACTTCATCTGCCGGATCATCGAGCCGAGGAACTGCTGCTGGACCTTGATCCGGTCCAGGTCGCTCTCGTTGCCGAAGCTGTGCCGGGTCCGCAGCAGGGCCAGGGCCGTCTCGCCCTCCACCTTCGACTCGCCCTTCGGCAGCTTGAGGTGGGACTTGGAGTCGTCGATCGGCTTGGCCATGCAGACGGTGACGCCGCCGACCGCCGTGGAGAGTTCCTTGACCGCGTTGAAGTCCACCATCATGAAATGGTCGACCGACAGGCCGGTGAGTTCCTTCACCGTGCGCATGGTGCAGCCGGGGTCGCGGCCCTCCTGGCCCAGGCTGGTGTTGAAGCGCTCGTTCTCGGTCCCCGGGATGACCTCGGTGGTGCCGTCGGCCTGCTTCGTCTCGCAGTCGGGGATGTCCATGACCAGGTCGCGCGGGATGCTGAGCGCGGTCGCGTTGGTCCGGTCCGCCGAGACGTGGAAGAGGATGTTGGTGTCGGCGTGGCCGACGCTGCCGGCGTCGCCGTAGCCCTCGTTGCCCTCGCCGGTCCGCTTGTCGGTGCCGATGATCAGGATGTTCATCGGGCCCGGGCTGGTGACGTTCTTGTTGCCGGCGCTGCCCACGTCGACGGTGCCTATGTTGCCGTTGAAGTGCCGGTAGAGGGCGTACGCGCCGCCCGCCCCCGCGACGACCAGGAACGCCGTCACGCCGCTCGTCCACAGCAGGAACTTGCGCTTGCCGCTCTTCTTCGCCTTGCGCTTGCGTGGACGCCCACATCGCGGAGGCCACCCGCTGCGCCGAGCGTACGGGCGAGGTGACCCGTATCCACTGGCTCTCCTTCGGCCCGACCAATGTGGC
>NZ_JBSFVR010000323.1:0-8320 GCF_053592415.1 Streptomyces sp. NPDC002690
AGGATCAGGTCCTGGTCCAGGGTGATGCGTCCGAAGTCCATGGCCACCGTGGTGGTGGTCTTGTCCCCGGTGTGGGTCAGGTCGTCGATGCCCGCGGAGGCGGACGTCATCACGGCCTCGGTGCGCAGCGGGCTGATCTCCGAAACGGCACCGACAAACGTGGTCTTACCCACGCCGAAGCCCCCCGCCACCACGATCTTCGCGGACGTGGTGGAGCGGGCCGTACCGCCGCTAGAGCTTGCGAAGTCCACTGAGCACCCTTTCGAGCAGTGTCACATCCGGCGTTCCGCCGGCCTCTCCGTTGCCCGGCTGGTGGATGGCCACCATGCCGGCTTCCGCCAGGTCCGCGACCAGAATCCGTGCCACACCGAGCGGCATGGACAGCAGAGCCGAAACCTCGGCCACCGACTTGACCTCGCGGCAGAGGTGGCAGATCCGCTGGTGCTCGGGCAGCAGCGTTCCCAGGTGCGCGGGGTCGGCCGTCGTACTGACCAACGCCTCGATGGCGAGCTGGTAACGCGGTCGTGTCCGCCCGCCGGTCATGGCGTACGGACGGACCAGTGGCTGGTCGCCCTCCCCGTCGTACGACGCGTGGTGCAGAGCGCCGTACGGATCGGGTGAGGCGGGTGGCGGGGTCATGAATCCTCCGGGCGTGACGGCGAGGTGTCTACTCGCCGTCTGCAAGGGGCCGGTGGGGGCGGTGAGCGGCCGGACGAGTGAGGGTGGTGGGCAGTACCTGGGGAGATCCCGAGGGATTTCCGCTGCGTGGCCGTCTAGTGGAGCAGACTTCCTTGGAGTTCGGCGCGCAGGTCGGGCGTGAGGACGGTGCCGGCACGGTCGACGAGCAGAGCCATCTCGTAACCGACGAGGCCGATGTCGGCCTCCGGGTGGGCGAGAACGGCCAGCGACGAGCCGTCCGAGACGGACATCAGGAACAGGAAGCCGCGCTCCATCTCCACCACCGTCTGGCTGACGGCGCCGCCTTCGAAGATCCGGGAGGCGCCGGCGGTCAGCGAGGTGAGCCCGGAGGCGACCGCGGCCAGTTGGTCGGCGCGGTCGCGCGGGAATCCTTCGGACATGGCCAGCAGGAGTCCGTCGGCGGAGACCACCACCGTGTGCGACACCCCGGGGGTGTTGTCCACGAAATTGGTGATCAGCCAGTTCAGATTCTGCGCGGCCTGACTCATGGGGCTCAACTAACGCTCCTGCTGGTGAGTGGGGCCGAGTTGGAAGCTGCCGGTCGACTGGCTGTTCGCCTGCCGACCCTGCTGGATGCCCCGGCGGAGATTGGTCAGACGCCCGCGCACGTCATCGGGCGCACGCGAAACCTGAGGTCCGGTCTGGTGATTCTGCTGCTGAGCGGTACCGGGAACCAAATTGGCACGCGGAACCCGCCGGGGAAGCCCCGAAGTGGTGACACCGCCGGCAGCCGGCTTCTTGACCCGCTCGGCCTGACGTACGAGTTCGTCGTTGGGCGAAGCCCGCCACGGACCGGCCGGGGTCGCGTCACCGGAGGAGCGACGCGGAGCCGCCGGGGCCGGAGCGCCGTCGGACGGCGAAGGGACCGCCGCCTCGGCCGGCCGGCCGCCCTGCTGCGGACCGTGGAACCAGTTGGTTTCGAGCGTGTCGTACAGCGGGGTGCGGCCGTCGCCCGGACCGGCCGGCGGCAGCGCCTCCGGTGCGGGACGGCGCGGCGGCAGCGAACGCTGGGGCGGCTCGGCGGCCGGAGCCGGACGCGGCACACCGTGCTCGTCGGCGTTGCCGTACTGGCGCGGAGCGGGCATCCCCGGGGCGGGAGCCCCGAAGTCGGGACGGGCGAACTGCGCGGTGCCCGCGGGGTCCTGGGGCTGCGGGACCTGCGGCGCCGAGAAGTCCGGGCGGGCGAACTCCGAGGTGGAGCCCGGCCCCTGACGGTCGTCGCCGGGAGTGCGCCGGTTCAGCGGGGAGTTGAAGTTCCGGTCCGGGACGGGTCCCGTACCGGCCGCGAACTGGCCCGTGGACTCGTTCTCTTCGTGCCCCCGGGGCGCGTCGGCCGGACCGCGGCGCTGGGCGCCCCGGTCCTCCATGCCCCAGGTGGTCTGCTGCGGCTGCTGCGGCTGCGGGTTTCCCCCGGGCAGCTCGGCACGCGGGCCACCGGGCGGCGGCAGCTGACGGCCGGGACCGCCGGGCTGCTGGAACCCGCGCTGACCCTGGCCGCCCATGCCCTGGCCGCCCTGGGGCTGGTTGCCCTGGTTCCGGCCGAACTCGGGCTGGCCGCCCTGGCTCTGGCCGAACTGGCCGCTCTGGCCGCCCTGGCCGAACTGATCGCCCATGCCCTGGCCGAACTGACCGCCCTGGCCGTTCTGGTTGCCCTGGCCGGCGGGGTTGCCGGGGTTGCCCTGCCACTGCTGCTGTCCGTCGGCTCCGCCGAACACGTCCTGCCGTGCCGGACGGCCGCCCTGCTCCTGCCGGGTCATCGGGGCCTGCTGCCCCATGGGCGCCTGAGCCCCCATCGGGGCCTGCGGAGCCGGGGCGTTGTGCCCGAAGAGGTTCGGCTGGTCCTGCTCAGGGCCGCCCTGTGCGCCGCGGGCGCCGAGTCGTGCACCGCCGCCGAGGGCGCCGCCGCCCTGTCGCTGCGGCTCGGGCCGCCCGAAGTCCTGCGGACCCTGCGGCGCCTGCGGGCGACCGGCCTGCGGGGCGGAGGGACCGCCCGGCTGCCGCTGGGGCATACCGGACTGCGGTCCGCCCTGAGGTCCGCCCTGGGGTCCGGACTGCTGGGGGCCGCGTGCCGCGGTGTCGCGGGACGGCAGTGCCGCACGCGGACCGGAGCCCGCGCCGACCTGACCGCGCGCGGCACCCGGGAGTCCCTTGGCCCCGGCCGACGGACCGCCGAGACCGGCACGCGGAGCACCGCCGCCGGCGAGCAGACCGCCGGGGGCCTGCTGCTGGCCCGCGCCCTGCTTCGAGGGCGGCTGCTTGCCACCGTGCGCGACGTCCACGGGCAGCATGACGAGCGCCGTGGTGCCGCCGGAGTCGGAAGGCCGCAGCTGGATGCGGATGCCGTGACGCAGGGACAGCCGGCCGACCACGAACAGACCCATGCGGCGGGAGACCGACACGTCCACGGTGGGCGGCGAGGCGAGTCGCTCGTTGATCGCCGCGAGGTCCTCGGGCGAGAGGCCGATACCGGTGTCGTGGATCTCGACGAGTACCCGGCCGTCCGGCAGGGCGTGACCGGTGACCCGGACCTTCGTCTGCGGCGAGGAGAACGACGTGGCGTTCTCCAGCAGCTCGGCGAGCAGGTGCACGAGGTCGTTGACGACTCGGCCGGCCACTTCGGTGGCGGGCACCGCGGCCAGTTCGATGCGCTCGTACTGCTCCACCTCGGAGGCGGCGGCGCGGAGCACGTCGACCAGCGGGACGGGGCGGGTCCAGCGGCGGCCCGGTTCCTCACCGGCGAGGACGAGGAGGTTCTCGCCGTTCCGGCGCATACGGGTCGCGAGGTGGTCGAGCTTGAAGAGCGAGGACAGCTGGTCCGGGTCGGCCTCGCGGGACTCCAGCTCGGAGATGAGCGAGAGCTGGCGCTGGATGAGGCCCTGGCTGCGGCGCGAGAGGTTGGTGAACATCGCGTTGACGTTCCCTCGCAGGAGGGCCTGCTCGGCGGCGAGGCGGACGGCCTCGCGGTGCACGTCGTCGAAGGCCGCGGCCACCTGGCCGATCTCGTCGCGGGAGTGGACACCGACGGACTCGACGGAGGTGTCGACGTCCTGCGGGTCGGTCTCGGAAAGCTGGCGGACGAGCTCGGGCAGCCGGTCCTGGGCGACCCGGGTCGCGGTGTCCTGGAGGCGGCGCAGCGAGCGGATCATGGACCGCGCCACCACGAAGGCGCCGACGAGCGAGACGCCGAGCACCAGCAGGATGATGGCACCGTTGAGGATCGCCTCGCGCTGGGAGGCCTCGCGCAGTTCGCGGGCCTTGCCCTCCATGTCGCTGAGGAGCGTCGCCTCGATGGTCTCCATCGCCTGGATCTTGGTGGAGCTCTGGTCGTACCAGTCGAGGTACGAACGCGGCTTCCGCCCGTTCATGCCGACCGTCGTGTCCAGCACCTGCTTGGCGTAGGTGTTGGCCGCCTGGATCTCCGGGTTACCGCTGTCGAGCGGAGCGGTGAGGTCGGAGGCGCTGTTCCCGGTGGCCGCGTAGATGGTCTCGAAGGAGTTCATCGCGAGGCTCTCCTTGCGGAGCGCGTTGCGGCCGAACTGCTTGTCGTTGTCGTCGAGCCGGGTCTTCGTGCTGTTGCCGCCCGGCAGCGCGGCGGCGATGATCGCCCGCTGGACCGAGGCGTACTCCTTGGCGGAGGAGAAGGCGGCCAGCGCACGGGTGCGCTTGATCATCTCCGGGCTGGAGGTCGCCTGGGCCATGTCCTGCGAGAGGCTCAGCAGCGAAGTGATCAGCTGGCTGTACTGGTCGATCGTGTTGACGCTCGGAGTGCCCTTGGCGTACGCGGTCTTGCGGATGTCGCGGATCTGCCCGAGCTGCGTCGCGATCATGTTGACGCTGGCGTGGATGCCTTCGAGCGCCTCGTCGTTCTGGGTGTCCCCGATGGCCATGGTGGCGTCGAGGAAGGCCTCTTTGGCCCGGTCCGTCTTCTTCCGGGGTTCGGTGACCTTGTAGTTGGTCGCCTTCACACCGTTGGAGAGCGGTCCCGCCGACTCGTCGCGTTCGACCTGCAGCGCCTGCGCGAGGGCGGTCGCCTGCTTGGTCATCTGCGTCAGCAGCTGCATGTGCTCCAGCTGCTGCATGTCGTTCATGGACTCGTTGATACGGAGTCCGCCCAGCGAGGTCGCCGCGACCACGGGGAGTGCCAGGAGGGAGACCAGGCGGGTACTGATGCGCCAGTTACGCAGGGCTACGCGTGAACCCGTACTCACCGGGTCCCGGGGTTTCGCCGCCGCTGCCGGCTCGGCGTTCGTCGTCGTCGTGGCACCCGGGCGCGGAGCCTGCTCCGCGCCGTCGCCGGCGCCTGCCGGCCCGGGGTTCTGGGCGTGCTGGGGCGAGGAACCGCGGTCGGTCCCGCCGCGCGGCTCCTGTTCCGCCGGAGCGCTGCCATCCCTCTTGAAACGTCCCTGCACTAGCGTCGCAACCTCTGGACCAGGCGTCCCTCCGCATGCGCGGCGGTGACGGTGTCGGCGTCGTGGGGCGCTGGACGCGCCCCATGGTGGTCGATGAACGACCGGCGTTCTTGAACCCCCTCCGCCGCCACTCGGCGCTGCGTTGCGCCCCTGCGCGCCGGTCTCTACCCGCGGCGGTGCGTGGAATTCCAGCACAGTGCCGGACCTCCAACAAGGCCCGTGGGTTCCCCATGGGTAGGTGTCACGGGGTGTGATGACCGTGTGACCAGCCGTACAGCGTGTTCGTGCGGAAAGTGGATCATTACGGACAGGGCGGCCGGACGAGTGTGGTGTCCCAGTCCTGATGATCAGGAGCGGAATAGAACATTCAGTGACGCAATGTCCGTTTCCTCTTGCGTGATCATCATTCCGATATGCGGCATTTGTGGGGTCATTGGTGAGCAAACTCACATGATGATCGCCGTCTCATCCGGGGCTCGGCCGGGAATCCGATGTTTAGCCTGACGCTTTACTGGGATGGCGAACCCGACTAACTGGGCGCACCCCAGGGCGCGCCCCCGGCGACAAGGTCCGAACGGCAGATGAACACGACGCAGTCCCGCAGCCTCGCCAACCCCCGGCGCACCACGCTGGCCCACCTCCAGGACGCCTCCACGTTGCGCGCTCCCGAGCGGCCCGAGCACACCGCCACGCTGCCCACGCAGACGGCCAACCCGCGCCGCACCATCCTCAGGTAGTCGCGAGGCGGCCATTCCTGTCGGGAGTCCGTCCGGTGCCTCCGTTCGTCCCTCCGGGGAGGCGCCCACGGCGGTCCGCCGGGCACTCCCGGGTCCCCGCACGGCGAGGCGATAGCCTGGAGCGTCAGTCTTCAGCCAGCCAGCAAGTGAGGGGCGACAGCATCCCGTGCGCATCGCCAGGTTCTCCATCGACGGCAATGTCGCCTTCGGCGCCGTCGAGGGGGAGGGCACCGTGGAATCCGGTGGCCTCGTCCTCGACATCATCAAGGGCATTCCGTACGCCGACTTCGAGCTCTCCGGCACCAAGGTCCCGCTGAGCAAGGTCCGGCTCCTGCCCCCCGTGCTCCCCAACAAGGTCGTGGCCATCGGCCGCAACTACGCGGAGCACGCCGCCGAACTGGGCAACGAGGTCGGGGACGTCCCGGTCGCCTTCTTCAAGCCCACCACCTCGGTGATCGGTTCCGGCGACGCCATCGAGTACCCCTCCTTCTCGAACGAGGTCCACTACGAGGCCGAACTGGCCGTGGTGATCGGCCGGATGTGCCGCGAGGTCCCCCGCGAGCGCGTCAAGGACGTCATCCTCGGCTACACCTGCGCCAACGACGTCACCGCCCGTGACGCGCAGAAGCGCGAGAAGCAGTGGGCCCGGGCCAAGGGGTTCGACACCTCCTGCCCGCTCGGCCCCTGGGTGGAGACCGACCTGGACCCGTCCGACCTGACGATCCAGACGACGGTCAACGGTGAGCAGCGCCAGCTCGGCCGTACGAGCGAGATGGTCCGCTCCATCGAGGACCTGGTCGTGCACATCTCCGAGGCGATGACGCTCCTCCCCGGCGACGTCATCCTGACCGGAACTCCCGCGGGGGTCGGCCCCCTGCACGTCGGCGACGAGGTCGCCGTCACCATCGAAGGCATCGGCACTCTCACCAACAAGGTGATCAAGCGTGGTTAACGGCTCCTCCCCCCGAGTCCGGTTCTGTCCCTCCCCGACCGGCAACCCCCACGTGGGTCTGGTCCGCACGGCTCTCTTCAACTGGGCCTTCGCCCGGCACAACGGGGGATCGCTGGTCTTCCGCATCGAGGACACCGACGCGGCGCGCGACTCCGAGGAGTCGTACCAGCAGCTTCTCGACTCGATGCGCTGGCTCGGCTTCGACTGGAACGAGGGCCCCGAGATCGGCGGCCCGCACGCCCCGTACCGCCAGTCGCAGCGGATGGACATCTACCGTGACGTCGCCGAGAAGCTGAAGGCCGGCGGGTACGCGTACGACTGCTACTGCACCACCGAGGAGCTCGACGCCCGCCGCGACGCGGCGCGCGCCGCCGGCAAGCCCTCCGGGTACGACGGCAACTGCCGCGAGCTCACCGCCGCGCAGGTCGAGGCGTACGAGGCCGAGGGCCGCTCGCACATCGTGCGCTTCCGGATGCCCGACGTGCCGCAGACCTTCACCGACCTGGTGCGCGGCGAGCTGACCTTCCAGCCGGAGAACGTGCCGGACTACGGCATCGTCCGCGCCAACGGCGCTCCGCTCTACACGCTGGTCAACCCGGTCGACGACGCGCTGATGGAGATCACCCACGTCCTGCGCGGCGAGGACCTGCTCTCCTCCACCCCCCGCCAGCTCGCCCTGTACGCGGCCCTCACCGAGCTGGGCATCGCCAAGGCCACCCCGGTCTTCGGCCACCTCCCCTACGTCATGGGCGAGGGCAACAAGAAGCTGTCCAAGCGGGACCCGGAGGCGTCGCTCAACCTCTACCGCGAGCGCGGCTTCCTTCCTGAGGGACTGCTCAACTACCTCTCGCTGCTGGGCTGGTCGATCGCCGAGGACCGCGACATCTTCTCCGTCGAGGAGATGGTGGCCGCCTTCGACATCGCGGACGTCAACGCCAACCCGGCCCGCTTCGACCTCAAGAAGGCCGAGCACATCAACGCCGAGCACATCCGCCGGCTCGACGTGAAGGACTTCACCGACGCGTGCGGTCCGTGGCTGCGGGCGCCGTACGCGAACTGGGCCCCCGAGGCGTTCGACGCGGACAAGTTCGCCGAGATCGCGCCGCACGCCCAGACCCGGGTGACCGTCCTCTCCGACATCACCGCCAACGTCGACTTCCTCTTCCTCGACGAGCCGGTCCAGGACGAGGCGTCCTGGACCAAGGCGATGAAGGAGGGCTCCGACGCCCTGCTGACCACCGCCCGGGCCAACCTGGCCGGCGCCGAGTGGAACGCCGAGGCGCTGAAGAACGCCGTCCTGGCGGCGGGTGAGGCCCACGGCCTCAAGCTCGGCAAGGCCCAGGCCCCGGTGCGCGTCGCCGTCACCGGCCGCACGGTCGGCCTGCCGCTCTTCGAGTCCATGGAGATCCTGGGCCGGGAGAAGACCCTGTCCCGGGTGGACGCGGCCCTCGCCAAGCTCACCGCGTAACGGCGATCGTGTGGCAGGTGGGCGAGTCCGCGGTCCCGGTGGTGATGGGACTGGC
>NZ_JBSFVR010000324.1:0-8315 GCF_053592415.1 Streptomyces sp. NPDC002690
ACCGCCAAGCGAAACGGGACCGTTTCGCTTGTGGGGTGTGCCACACGTTTTCCGCGTCACGAGTTGCCCCGGGCCCCGCGCACCGAAAGCATGGGGCCCTGCGGCCCTGCGGCCCCGCGGGGCCCGGGAACACCTGGCCCCGCACGCCCCGGCCCCGCACGCCCTCTCCGGCTCAGCCCCGGGGGCGGGTCGGGCGGAGGGACCGGCCGACTGCCTCCCACCGCTCCGAGAACCGCTTCGCCAGCGCCGTCCGGCGCTCCGAGACCGCCCACACCACCCGGACGGCCGAGCGGGGAGCGAGTGCGGCGCGGAGCCGGGTGGACCGGCTCGCCCGCCCGGCCAGTGCCGCCCCCACGGTCACCGCGTCCTCGGCCGCACGGGCCGGCGGCTGCGGCCGGGGCGCGTAGAGCACCTGCTCCACCGCTCCCGCCACCCGGCGCAGGGCCGCCGCCGGCTCATCGTCCAGCCCGCCCAGCCGGACGATGCGGTCGGCCGCCCTGCGCGGGGTCAGCGCGTCGTCCGGGTCGATGCCGTGGTCCCAGGCCGTGTCCGTGATCTCCTGCCAGACCGCCAGCGTTCTCGCCGTCGCGTCCGAGGGGGTCCGCCCGCCCGACCCGTACAGGCGCCGGGACCGCAGCCGGGTCCGCCACAGCAGCGGCGACAGTGGGATCAGTACGACCAGCGCGGCGCCGAGCACCACCAGGACCACCGTGCCGAGCGGGAACCCCGGCCCGGCCGTGTCGGTGGCGACCGGGGCGGCCGACGGCCCGCAGGCACCCTCCCGGCGCATCAGCGCCGAGCAGCTCTCCGAAGCGGTCGGGGCGGCCGAGGGCTGCGCCGAGGTCGAGGCGGTCGGGGCGGCCGAGGTGTCGGTGGACCCGGTGGGAGCCTCGGGCACCGTGTACGAGGGCACCGATCCCCGGGTCGGAGTCGGCTCGAAGCGGGTCCATCCCACACCCTCGAAGTACAGCTCGGGCCAGGCGTGCGCGTCCCGCAGCCCCACCGAAACGGACCCGTCCGCCTGCGTCGTCCCCGGGGTGAAGCCCACCGCGACCCGTGCGGGGATGCCCAGCGTCCGGGCCATCGCCGCCATCGCGAACGAGAAGTGCACGCAGAAGCCCCGGCGGTCCTTCAGGAACCGTGCGATCGCCGCGGTACCGGTGCCCGAGCTCACCGTCGTGTCGTAACTGAACCCGCCGTTCTGCGCGAACCAGTCCTGCAGCGCCACGGCCTGCTCGTAGTGGTTGGCCGAACCCCGGGTGACCTGCGCGGCCGTCTCCGCCACCACGTCCGGCAGGGACGTCGGCACCTCGGTGTACTCCAGGGTCAGCTCCTTGGGAGGCAGACCGGCCGCCGCGAGCTGCGCCGCCGTCGGCTCCACCATCAGGCTGCTGACCCGGTACCGCTTCCCGCCCGTCGTCTGGCCGCCGTCGCCGATGAGGGTGCGCCCCTCGGGCTCGTACCGCCACCGGCCGTCGATCCGGACCTCGGTCGCCGGGTACGGCATCGGCAGATAGTCCTGCCGGTAGTCGTCGGACGCGGCGATCTCCGCGGTCACCTCCGTGGCCAGTACGTCCTTCCCGAGGCCCACCGGCTGCGGGAGCCGGTCCGGTACGTCGCGCAGCGCACGCTTGGACGGCAGCCACTCGCTTCCGGTGAACCGGTCGAGGGAGAGGATGCGCAGATAGGTGCCCTGCGGGGCGCCGTCGGCGCCGCGGTACGTCAGCACCTCCCGGTTGTCCGACTGGTTGAGGTTGTCCTGGAGGGAGACCAGCGGGTTCACCGCGGAGATCGTGCCCCCGCCCCCGCCCCGCCCGTTGCCCGTGCCGAGGTCGCCCAGCAGACCGCCGCCGAGCGTGGACATCGAGCCCGGTACGAGCAGGGCGACGCCCAGTGCCAGCGCGCCGATCCGGTGCCCGGTCCGTACCGGGCGCTTCACCCGGCTGCCCGGCGCCGGCCGTCCGCGCGCGGGGCCACCGAAGAGCCGGCCCCACTGCGCGGTACGGTCCCGGCCCTCCGCGAGCAGGAGCAGCAGGTAACCAGCCGCGGCCAGGAAGAACAGGAGCCGGCTCGCCCCGCCGTCGGAGAGCCCGGCCGCCACCGAGTACAGCGCGAGCAGCGGAAGCCCGGCCGGCGCGGCGGCGCGCAACGTCACCGCCAGGACGTCGACCAGCAGCCCGATCAGGAGGACCCCGCCGACCAGCAGCAGCCGGATGCCGTCCGTCATCGGCGCGGGGGTCGCGTACCGGCCGACGTCGTCCGTGCCCGCCGTCAGCAGGTCGCCCAGCCACTGGACGGCCTGCGGTCCGGGCAGCACCCCGAACAACGCCCGGTCACCGGCGAACGCGGCCGTCAGCAGCACCAGGGTGACCAGCGCCTGCACGCCGACGGCCCCCGTGCGCGCCGGGACGAACCGTCGCGCCAGCGCACCCGCCGCGCTCTGCACCGCGAGCAGCAGCGCGGCCTCGCAGATCCACGTCCAGGGGTCGACCAGGGGCAGCAGCGCCCCCGACGCCAGCAGTGTCGCCGCGTAGGCGCACAGGGCGAGCCGCACCGGACCGCTCATGACCATCCTCCGGAGAAACCTGTCGCAGCGCCGCCACCGGCGGGCTGGGTGTCACCGGGCTGCCCGGCCTGCTGCCACACCCGGGCGAGGTCCGCCCCGGGCGGCACCGGCACCGCGGTCCAGCCCGCCTCGCGCAGCAGCCGCAGCCGCTCCGCGAGCGGGGTCGCCGGACCCTGCCCGGCGCCCGGCGCCCACTCCTCGCCGTCCAGTACGAACGCGACGGCCGCTCCGCTGCGTCGCCGCATGGCCGCCGCGACCGCCACCTGCTCCTCGTCGAGGTCGCCCAGGAAGGCGAGCAGCAGCCCCTCGTGCCCACCGCGCAGCACGTCGTGCGCCCCGGCCAGGCCGGACGCGTCGGAATGCTCGACGACCGCGAGGGTGTCCAGCAGCAGGCCGGCCACCTCGGCGGACCCGTGGCCGGAGCCGGAGCCGGAGCCGGAAGAACCCGAGAATCCGTCCGGGCCGTCACCGTGGCCGGCCCCGCCCTCGTCGGTCAGCAGCCGTACCGCGAAGCCCCTTTCCACCAGGTGGGCCAGGGCGGAGGCCGCCGCCGACACCGCCCACTCGAACGCCGAGTCGGGTCCGGCGCCCCGGAAGGCCGACCGCCGGGTGTCCAGCAGCACCGAGGCCCGCGCCCGCTGGGGCTGCTCCTCCCGGCGCACCATCAGCTCGCCGTAGCGCGCGGTGGAGCGCCAGTGGACCCGGCGCAGATCGTCGCCGTGCCGGTAACCGCGCGGCAGCACGTCGTCCTCGCCCGCCTGGGCGAGCGAGCGCTGACGCCCGTCGCCGTACCCGGAGGCCGCCCCGGTCAGCCGGAGCGGCGGCAGCGCCTGGGTGCGGGGGATCACCACCAGGGTGTCGTGGGCGCTGAAGGAACGGGTCAGCTCGCACATCCCGAACGGATCGGCCAGCCGCAGTTGCAACGGTCCCAGCGGATACCGGCCGCGCAGGTCCGAGCGGACCCGGTAGGACACCTCCCGCCGCCCGCCGGGCTCCACCCGGTCCAAAACGAAACGCGGCCTGGGGCCGAGCACGTACGGAACACGGTCCTGCAGCATCAGCAGCCCGGAGGGCAGCCGCGAGGCGTTGTCCACCCGCAGACGGACCCGCGCCTCCGAGCCCGCGGGCACCCGCGAGGGCGACAACCGACGGGTGCCGACCACCCGGTAGCGGGTGCGGTGGAGCGCGCCCGCGCAGACGAGCGGCAGCACGGCGAGCAGCATGCCGACCCGGAGCAGGTCGGCCTGGCCCAGTACGTAGGCGCAGACAGCGGCGGCGATTCCGGCGGCCAGGAAGGAGCGGCCCCGGGTGGTCAGCCCGCCCAGCGCCGCCCGCAGGGTGCCTCTGTCGCCGTCCGCGCCGTCGCCGGCCACGCCACCGCGGGGGCCGGGGCCCCGGTGCGCGTCCGCCATCACGGCCGCCGCGTGCCGGGCGCGTACGCCGGACCGCCCTGCGGATACGGAGGAACCCGCCGGTCGGTGGCCACCGAGTCCGGCGAGGTGGGTACGGGCGTGCGCTGCAGGATCTCCTGCACCACCTGCTCCGCCGTGCGGCGGTTCAGCTGCGCCTGCGCGGTGGGCAGCAGACGGTGGGCCAGCACCGGCACCGCGAGCGCCTGGACGTCGTCGGGCAGCGCGTAGTCCCGGCCGCCGAGGGCCGCCGAAGCCTTCGCCGCGCGCAGCAGATGCAGGCTGGCCCGGGGGGAGGCACCGAGCCGCAGGTCGGGGTGGCTGCGGGTGGCCTGGACCAGTTCGACGGTGTACCGCCGTACCGACTCGGCGACGTGCACCGAGCGGACCGCGTCGATCAGCTTCACGATGTCGTGGGCGTGGGCCACCGGCTGGAGGTCGTCCAGCGGCGGGACCCCGCCGTGCACGTCGAGCATCCGCAGCTCGGCCTCCAGGCTGGGGTACCCCATGGACACCCGGGCCATGAACCGGTCGCGCTGGGCCTCGGGCAGCGGATAGGTGCCCTCCATCTCGACCGGGTTCTGGGTCGCGACGACCATGAAGGGGTCGGGCAGCGCGTAGGTCTGCCCGTCGGTCGTGACCTGCCGCTCCTCCATCGACTCCAGGAGCGCGGACTGCGTCTTGGGTGACGCGCGGTTGATCTCGTCGCCGATCACGATCTGGGCGAAGATGGCGCCCGGCTTGAACTCGAAGTCCTTGCGCTGCTGGTCGAAGACGGACACCCCGGTGATGTCCGAGGGCAGCAGGTCAGGAGTGAACTGGATGCGGCGCACCGAACAGTCGATGGACCGGGCCAGCGCCTTGGCCAGCATGGTCTTGCCGACCCCGGGCACATCCTCGATCAGCAGGTGACCCTCGGCGAGCAGAACGGTCAGCGCGATCCGTACGACCTCGGGCTTGCCCTCGATCACGCGCTCCACCGACCCGCGCACCCGCTCCGTCGTGGTGGTCAGATCTGTGAGGTTCGCTCGCTCGTCATAGGTGGTCACCCGGTCCTCCTCGGCCCTTCACGCACGGGCCCGCGCCGTCGAACGGCCTGGCCCACCCCGATTGCGGACGCCCCTCCGGAAGCCCCGGAGTGCGTCACCCACCGCATTCTTGTTGCCGTTACCGCTTCGTGTCACTCGCCTGCGGACAACCGGAGCCGATATGTCGGGTGTTGTCGATATTCGGACGCCGGTACGAGTCGCGACGGGTGCCGGGACCGGGCAGTCGGCGGCGGGCGGAGGCGATCGGTGAAGCGCTGGTGAGGAAGGGGTCCGGCGGAGGGAGCCGGCAAGAGGGAGGACCCGACGGGCGACCCCGTGACGCGGTCCGTGGCCCCCGGCGGCCCCCGCGGGCCGCCGGGGCGGGAGGGTCAGGAGACCGGGGAGATCTCGCGCAGCAGACCGGTCTTGACGTCGAAGACGAAGCCCCGGACGTCGTCGGTGTGCAGGAGGAACGGCGAGGTACGGACCCGCTGGATCGACTGGCGCACGTCCTGGTCGACGTCGGAGAAGGACTCCACGGCCCACACGGGCCGCTGGCCGACCTCCAGCTCCAGCTCGTGGCGGAAGTCCTCCGTCAGCGATTCGAGGCCGCAGGTGGTGTGGTGGATGAGTATCACGCTGCGCGTGCCCAGCGCCCGCTGGCTGATGGTGAGCGACCGGATCACGTCGTCGGTGACCACACCGCCCGCGTTGCGGATGGTGTGGCAGTCGCCGAGTTCCAGACCGAGCGCGGCGTGCAGGTCGATACGGGCGTCCATGCAGGCGACCACGGCGACCTTCTGGACCGGACGGGCGTCCATGCCCGGGTCGGTGAAGGCACTCGCGTACTGGCCGTTCGCCTCCACCAGGCGGTCCGTGACGGTGCCGCCCGCGAGGGGCACGTCCGGAGAGGCGGGGGCGGCGGCGGAAGGGGACTGTGCGGAAGTCGACATGACTACGACGTTAGCCGTCCCACCTGCTCGGAGCGGCCTGGGGAAAAGGACAAAGAACGTCAACGAGGCTTGTTGTGAGCTAACCCACAGGACTTGCCGCGGCTCGCCCGTCCGGGTGAGGACCGTGGGCCACCGGAGCGGGGCGACGCGCTGTGCGGTTCGTTGATCCGGAATCGATCGAATGGCAGGGTGGACTAAAGTGACGCGAGGTTACCGGTCGGCCGGAAGGCCGGTCGCGTTCCGCGGGCTCCGAGCGTTTCCGTCGCATGTTCCGGTCCTTTCCGCGACCGCGGCGGTTCCAGCGGTTCCCGCGACGGGTCGCAGTGGTCCCGGCAAGCAGTCGCAGTAGTCGTTGTTCCGTATTCCTCAGCGTTCCCCCGTACCGATCAGCTTTTCCCGGCGTTTCTCCGTGCTTCTTCGTCTTTCTTCGCGTTTCCCCGTATTTTCCCCCGCATTTCCGATGTCCCCGTGATGTGCGGCGAACGTGCGGCCCGGCCCTCTCCCGCTCATGGCCGGCCGGCGCCCCTTCCCCGGCGCCGGCAGGCCTCCCCTTCTGAGCGGGCGGGGACCAGGCCGCATGTGCCGCCACACGGACCTGAGCCTGAGAGGGCGCATTGAGCCAGACCCGACACGTCCCGGTGATGCTCCAGCGATGCCTGGACCTGTTGGCCCCGGCTCTGCGGCGGGAGGGCGGCACCCCACCGGTGGTCGTCGACTGCACCCTCGGACTCGGCGGACACAGCGAGGCCCTGCTCACCGCCTTCCCCGAGGTACGACTGGTCGCCCTCGACCGGGACAAGGAGGCACTCCGGCTCTCCGGCGAGCGCCTCGCCCCGTACGGCGACCGCGCCACCCTGGTGCACGCGGTCTACGACGAACTGCCCGAGGTGCTGGACCGGCTCGGCATCCCCAAGGTCCAGGGCGTCCTCTTCGACCTCGGCGTCTCCTCCATGCAGCTGGACGAGGCCGACCGGGGATTCGCGTATGCCCAGGACGCGCCGCTCGACATGCGCATGGACCAGACCACCGGGATCGGCGCGGCGGAGGTCCTCAACACCTACCCGCCGGGCGAACTGGTCCGCATCCTGCGCGCGTACGGCGAGGAGAAGCAGGCCAAGCGGATCGTCTCGGCCGTCGTGCGCGAGCGCGAGAAGGAACCGTTCACCAACAGCGCCCGGCTGGTCGAACTGATCCGTGACTCCCTGCCGCAGGCCGCCAAGCGCACCGGCGGCAACCCGGCCAAGCGCACCTTCCAGGCGCTGCGCATCGAGGTGAACGGCGAACTCACGGTCCTGGAGAACGCCGTCCCCGCCGCGGTCTCCTCCCTCGCGGTCGGCGGCCGGATCGCCGTGCTGTCCTACCACTCGCTGGAGGACCGGCTGGTCAAGCAGGTGTTCGCGGCGGGCGCCGCGAACACCGCGCCGCCCGGACTGCCCGTCGTCCCCGAGAAGTACCAGCCCCGACTGAAGCTCCTCACCCGGGGCGCGGAACTGCCCACCGAGGAAGAGGTCGCCGAGAACCGGCGGGCCGCCCCGGCCCGGCTGCGTGGCGCCGAACGCATCCGCGAGGAGGAGCGGTGACCGCGGGCCCGAGGCGCACTCCCGCCGACGGCACCGGGGCGCTGGAGGCGGCGCGGTGAACAAACCGGCCGCACCGCTGAAGGGACGTGCCGCCCGGCTGGCCCGGCTGATGCCGTCGGCGCCGAGCAACGCGGCCCGTACCCCCTTCATGCTGCTGGTCGTGGTCCTCCTCGGCGGCGGGCTGATCTGTCTCCTGCTGCTGAACTCCGCGCTCAACGAGGGCTCGTTCCGCCTCAGCGAGCTGCGGAAGCAGACGACCGACCTCACCGACGAGGAGCAGGCGCTCCAGCGGGACGTGGACGGCTACTCGCAGCCCGACGCGCTGGAGCGGCGGGCCCGGGAACTGGGCATGGTCCCCGGCGGCAGCCCCGCCTTCCTGAACCCGGACGGCACGGTGCGGGGCGTCCCCGCCGAGGTCACCGCCGACCCGCGGCCCACGCCCACCCCGTCCCCGGCGGACACCCCCGCCGCCACCGAAGAGCCGGCCGCCACCGACGAGCCCCAGGCCACCGACGAGCCCGCGGCCACCGGAGAACCCCAGGCCGCCGGAGCTCCCGGGGGCGAGGAGACCGCGAGCCCTTCGGCCGGCGCCTCCCCCGTCTCCACGGCCTCCACCTTCGCGGACTCCACGGACTCCACCTCCACGGACGCCGCCGCGACGGACGTCGCGGCCGACGACCCGGCCACGACCGGGCGCACCGCGACGACCCCGACCCCGACGAGCCCCGGCAGGTGACGCAGTGCCGTCCAAGGAACCGCCGCGCCGCCGTGTGCCCGGC
>NZ_JBSFVR010000325.1:0-8296 GCF_053592415.1 Streptomyces sp. NPDC002690
CCCGTCGTCCTCCGCCGCGCGCGTTCGCGGAGAGGCCGTCGCGGCGGCGTCGGCCGGAGTCCTGCCGAAACCGGTCAGCACGGACCAGTCCAGCGAGGCGGGTGCCTCCGGTGCGGCGGTGCGCCGGGTGGGCTCGGCCCGTGGTGCCGGGGCTCCGGCGAGCCGGGCCGCCCAGATGTCGCCGCAGATCTCCTCGCCGGTGATGGGGCGGGTGAGCCCCGCGACCACGGGTTCTCCCGCGGCGGCGGCGCGCTCGGCCGCGTCCTTCGTCCAGAAGCGTGCGGCCAGCACGGTTCCCCGGTCCGGCACGGAGTGGATGTCCACGGCGTCGGCGAGGCGGTTGATGGCGCCCAGGCCGATTCCGAGGGTGCCGGCCGAGGAAACGCCGTCGGTCAGCGCATGGCCGATGTCGGACATGCCGGGGCCCGCGTCGATGGTGACGCACTCGACGCCGGCGTCGTCGGCCGTGCGCACGGCGCGCAGCAGCAGGGTGCCGTCGACGGCGTGCCGGTCCAGGTTGGTCGCCGCCTCGCTCACCGCGAGGGCGACTTCGGCACAGCGCTGTTCGTCGAAGCCGAGGCGCCGCGCCAGGGCGGACGCGGCTCCTCTCGCGGCGGCCGGCATGGACTGGGCGTCGCGGAACCACGCGATGTCCTGGGTTTCCAGCACGGGCCGGTTCAGCGTGCCCATTTGGTCACCGCGATCCGGGTGCCGCGGCCGACCTCGGTGTCCAAGGTGAAGTCGTCCATCAGCCGGCGTGCTCCGCTGAGCCCCAGGCCGAGGCCGCCGCCGGAGGTCCAGCCGTCGGTCAGGGCGAGGTCCAGGTCGGGGATGCCCGGGCCCTCGTCCTCGAAGACGGCGCTCACTCCGAGGCGTCCGTCCCGGCGGACCAAGCCGGTGCGCATGACTCCGCCTCCCCCGTACACCAGGGTGTTGCGGGCGAGCTCACTGGCCGCGGTGACCAGCTTCGTCTGGTCGACCAGGGAGAGCTTGCACCGCTGCGCGAGGGTACGCACGAGCTGGCGGGCGCGGACCACGTCGTCGTTCGACGCGATCGTGACCGTTTCCTGGTCGCCTTCCGGAACAGGCGGCAGCCCGCTCACGGACGTGCCGGTCGGTTGGTGTCCGACCGGGCCAGGATGTCCAGCCCCTTCTCCAGGGTCAGCGCGGTGCGCACACCGCCGAGAGACAGTCCCAGCTCGACCAGGGTGATGGCGACGGCGGGCCGCATGCCGACGACGACGGTCTCGGCGTCGAGCATGCGCGAGATGGCTGCCGTGGTGGCGAGCATGCGGCCGACGAAGGAGTCGACGATCTCCACCGCGGTGATGTCGATGACGACGCCGCTCGCGCCCGTGGCGACGATGCGGGCCGCGAGGTCGTCCTGCAGATCGAGGACGGTCTGGTCCTCCAGGTCGACCTGGATGGAGACCAGGAGGACGTCGCCGATCTTCAGTACGGGTACGCGCTCGCTCACGCCCGGCCGCCCGAGGCCGTGAGGTTGGTCTCCGCCCGCCGCAACGCGTGCTTGAGCGCGTCCGCGAGCGTCGCCTTGGTGACGATGTCGCCGAACTGGATGCCCAGCGCGACGATGGTCTGGGCGATCTGCGGGCGGATGCCGGAGATGGTGCACTCCGCGCCCATGAGCCGTGCGGCGACAACGGTCTTGAGCAGGTGCTGCGCGACCTCGGTGTCCACCGCGGGAACACCGGTGATGTCGATGATGGCCTGGTCGGAGCCGGTGTCGACGAGCGTCTGCAGCAGCTTCTCCATCACCACCTGGGTGCGTGCCGAGTCGAGCGTGCCCACCAGGGGAACGGCGACCACGCCGTCCCACAGCTTGACCACGGGGGTGGAGAGCTCCATCAACTGCTCGGACTGAGCGCTGATGATCTCCTCGCGCGCCTTGGCGTACACCTCGATCGTGTACAGGCCGAAGGCGTCGAGGAGCTTGCCGAACCACAGATACGCGTGGATGTCGGAGGCCGACGTGTCCACGGTCGGCGCGAGGAGTTCCTTGCAGGCGAAAACGCTGGTCGCCGTCTCCGTGGGGGTGAAGCCCTGGCGCGCGCGGTTGCGCGACAGTTCACCCAGGAGCGCGCGCACCTCGGCGAACTCCTCCCCGTGGGCATCGGTGCCCCCGCCGCGTACCCCGTCCACCAGAGCGGTGTAGAGCTCGCGCAGTTCACGGTCCAGTTCGGCCAGGGAGACGCGCCCCCGCAGCGTGCGCGAGACCGTCTCGACCCAGGCGGCCTCCAGGGACTCGCGCTGCTCACTGAGAAGCGCGACGACTCTCACCGATATGTCTTGTTCCGCCATCACGGCGATCCCCTCCAGTTGCGTCCCGTTGGTACGGGCCGTTCTTCGCAGCGTAAGCCATCGTTTCGCGCCCACGAGCAATGCCCGGGTTGCGACAAACACCACATAATCCCGTCCCACGCGAGCACGGCCGACAAGGGGGTCCGGACGACCCTCCGTGCGACCGGCGCCCGGTGGAAAACATGCCAGGGGCACGTATCCGGAAACCCCCGGTAACCGCACCGCACTCCCGGCAGGCCGTGCCGTCCGGACCCGTGGGCTCTCCGCACGCCCCGGGCGTACGCCCGGACCACGCAGTCCCCGCCTGCCCCGACACACCCCCCTCCAATCCCCCGCAACCGGCCGTCGTTTCTTCACACCCGATGCCGACGCCCGGACCGCGGACCGGGCGTCGCCTCCCCACACCGACCGCTTTCATGATTAGGTTAGGCATACCTAAGTAACCGTTCACTCGAACCCCATCGTCTGGAGCATCGGTATGCCTGAACACAGCAGCCACCCCACCCGGCCGACCCTTGCCGAGCGCGCGCGGTCCATCCTCTGCGCGGCGCAATCCATGACGGTGGTGAGCGAGGGCCGTCACCACGAGGTGCACCGGCTCGACGAGGAGGGCGGCGCCATGGGTGCCATCCATCTGCACGCCCCGGACGACGGCAGCCTCTCCCCGTCGTCGCCGCGCATCCCCGTACGCCTGGAGCTCACCGACATCGCCCCCACGCCCGTGCGTGACCGGCTGCGGGCCCGCGTCACCCTCACCGGCCTCCTGGACGCCCCTTACGACGGCGACGCGGCCGGGTCCGCCTGCGTGGAGTTCGGGCAGGCCGTCCTGGAGTGCGACGGAGAGCGGCACTTCGTGACCCTGGAGGAGCTCGAGGAGGCGCCGCTCGACCCGATCGCCACCAGCGAGGCGGGCATGCTGATGCACCTCGTCGACAGCCACCAGGAACTCCTCCCCCTCCTGGTGCGCCTGGTACGCCCCCGCCCGAAGCGCGGGATGCTCCGCGCGCTGCCGCTGGCGATGGACCGGCACGGGGTGACCCTGCGCCTGGAGTTCCCCGGCTCGCACCAGGACGAGCGGCTGCCCTTCGCCACCCCGATCACCAGCCTCGAACAGGCCGGCCCCCAGATCCACGCACTGCTGACCGCCGCCAGGCGCGCGTCCCACCTCGGCCCGCTGCTGACCTGACCAGGCCGCCACCCCTACGCCAAAAAGATTGCAGCGCAGCGGCATTGACGGCTCGTCACATCTTTTCGAGGTGTACATCTCCCGGTTCGGGTTATCCGGATGTCACACGGAGGAGTACCCCGGACTCCTGACAGAAGGAGACAGCGATGCCGCTCACTTTTCGGAAGAGTTTCCAGATCCTGCCCGGCGTGCGTCTCAACATCAACCGCCACTCCTGGTCCGTCACCACGGGCGGCAAGCACGGCCCGAAGCGCACCAGGAGCAGCTCCGGGCGCCGCACCACTTCCATGAACCTGCCCGGCCCCTTCGGCTGGCGCAAGACCCGTCAGGCGCGGCGAGGCTGACCGCCGCCGCGCGGATTCGGACGGGGACCCGGCGACGAGCCGGGTCCCCGTTTCCGTGTTTCCGTACACACGCACCGGCGGTACACCCGCCGGAGGGGGCGACACGTCACTCTTCGCGGAAGCAACGCATCCGACGCCGCCCGCACCGACCCCCGGGCCACCCCTGTCGCCGCCCCCGCGAACCGTCGGCCCGAGGGCCCGTCAACGGGCGCCGCACCGAACGCCGATGCCCCTCGCCCCGCGTCCGGCACCACTCCCCCGGACGCCGGGGTCGAATGCCACGCGGCCGGCCCGCCGGACGCGCCGGTCACACCCGACGCGGCGACGCGGCGACGCATCCTCCGGATTGCACGCCGAGTTGTCCCGAATGCCGCCCATTCGACACGCACACCTCGTGTAACACCCTTGACACACAGCACCATCTGCCTCCCTACTGGTCTCCGCATCCCACTTTGACAACGTTGTCCAACCATCGTCCGGGGAGGAATGGCTCGGTATGCAGCCACCACTTGATCTTCGTCTCCACGCGGGTCCGCGTCGGAGACACAGCGTCGCGGCCCTCGCGGCGACGCTCGTACTGGTCGGAGCGAGCCCCTCACTCGCCGCCGTGCCGCAGCACGGTTCGCACGGCTCCTCGGCCGACCAGACGTTCAGCTCGTCCTTCGAGGCCGATCAGAAGCAGCCCGACTGGCGCAGCACCGTGGAGACCGGCCCGGACGGCAAGGACCTCTCGCAGGGTGTCGACGGCGGATTCTCCGGTGGCATCGCGGGCAACGTCACCGACCGGGTGACGGAGGTTCGCGCCAGCGACGAGAACGCGGGCGGCGGCGAGGTCAAGGAGAACCTGGTCGACGTCTCCTCCGCCACCAAGTGGCTGGGCTTCAAGCCCACCGGCTGGGTCGAGTTCGACCTCAGTGAGTCCACGAAGGTGACGACGTACGCGCTGACGTCCGCCAACGACCACGACGAGCGCGACCCGCAGGACTGGGTCCTCAAGGGGTCGGCCGACGGCAAGACGTGGACGACGCTCGACACGCGCACGGGTGAGAAGTTCGGCGAGCGCTTCCAGACCCGCTCGTTCGACATCGCCGAGCCGGCCGCGTACCAGCACTTCCGCCTGGAGTTCACCAAGAACCACGGCGCCCCGGACGCGATCCAGCTCGCCGACGTGCAGTTCTCGGACGGCAACACCTCCGCCCCGGTGCCCGACGAGATGCGCACCATCGTCGACAAGGGTCCGTCCGGTTCGCCGACGGCCAAGTCGGGTGCGGGCTTCACCGGCACCAAGGCGCTGCGTTACGCGGGCACCCACAAGGACAAGGGCCGCGCGTACTCGTACAACAAGGTCTTCGACGTCAACACGCCGGTGACCCGTACGACCCAGCTGTCGTACCTGGTCTACCCGCAGATGACGAAGACGGACCTGGCCTACCCGGCCACGCACGTCTCGGTCGACCTCGCGTTCACCGACGGCACCTACCTGAGCAAGCTCGGTGCGACGGACACCAACGGCGGCGCGCTGACCCCGCAGGGCCAGGCGGACGCCAAGCGGCTGTACGTCAACCAGTGGAACAAGGTCGCCTCGGACATCGGTACGGTCGCCGCGGGCAAGACCATCGACCGGATTCTGGTGGCGTACGACTCCTCCACCGGCCCCTCGCAGTTCCAGGGCTGGCTGGACGACATATCGATCGCCCCGAAGGCCCCCGCGAAGCCGAAGGCGCACCTGTCGGACTACGCGCTGACGACCCGCGGCACCAACTCCAGCGGCGGCTTCTCGCGCGGCAACAACATTCCGGCGACCGCCGTGCCGGAGGGCTTCAACTTCTGGACCCCGGTCACCAACGCCGGTTCCACCGACTGGATCTACGACTACGCGCGCGGCAACAACGCGGACAACCTGCCCACCCTGCAGGCGTTCAGCGCCAGCCACGAGCCCAGCCCGTGGATGGGTGACCGGCAGACGTTCCAGCTGATGCCGTCCGCCGCCGCCGGCACCCCGGACGCGTCGCGGACCGCCCGTGCGCTGCCGTTCCGTCACGAGAACGAGACGGCGACGCCGCAGTACTACGGCGTGAAGTTCGAGAACGGCCTCAAGGCCGAGATGACGCCGACCGACCACGCGGCCCGCATGCGCTTCACCTACCCCGGTGACGACGCGAGCATCGTGTTCGACAACGTCAACAACCTGGGCGGGCTGACGCTGGACCCGGCCACCAGCTCCTTCACCGGCTACTCCGACGTGAAGAGCGGCGGCTCCACGGGCGCCACCCGGCTGTTCGTCTACGGCGTCTTCGACTCCAAGGTCACCGCGAGCGGCAAGCTCACCGGTGGCGGCGGCGACAACGTCACCGGCTACTTCCGCTTCGACGCGGGCAAGGACAAGCAGGTCGGGCTCCGTCTGGCCACCTCGCTGATCAGCGTCGACCAGGCGAAGAGCAACCTCGCCCAGGAGATCCCGGCCTCCACCTCCTTCGAGCAGGTCCAGAAGAAGGCCCAGCACGCCTGGGACGACATCCTGGGCAAGGTCGAGGTCGAGGGTGCCACCGAGGACCAGCTGACCACGCTGTACTCCAGCATGTACCGGCTGTACCTGTACCCGAACTCCGGCTTCGAGCAGGTCAAGGGTGTCAGCACCTACGCCAGCCCGTTCGTCTCCAAGACGGGCACGGACACCGCGACGAACACCGGCGCGAAGCTCGTCAAGGGCAAGGTGTACGTCAACAACGGCTTCTGGGACACCTACCGCACGACGTGGCCCGCGTACTCCTTCCTGACGCCGAAGAAGGCCGGCGAGATGGTCGACGGGTTCGTCCAGCAGTACAAGGACGGCGGCTGGATCTCCCGCTGGTCGTCCCCGGGTTACTCCGACCTGATGACCGGCACCAGCTCCGACGTGGCGTTCGCGGACGCGTACGTCAAGGGCGTGGACTTCGACGCCGAGGCGGCGTACGAGGCGGCGCTCAAGAACGCCACCGTGGTCCCGCCGTCCTCGGGCGTCGGCCGCAAGGGCATGGAGACCTCGGTCTTCACCGGCTACGCCAACACGTCGACGCACGAGGGCCTCTCCTGGTCGCTGGAGGGTTACCTCAACGACTACGGCATCGGTCAGATGGGCAAGGCGCTCTACGCGAAGACGAAGAACAAGCGCTACAAGGAAGAGTCCGACTACTTCCTCAACCGCGCGCAGAACTACGTGAAGCTCTTCGACAAGGACGCCGGCTTCTTCCAGGGCAAGAACGCCGACGGCAGCTGGCGTGTCCCGTCCGAGAGCTACGACCCGCGCGTCTGGGGTTACGACTACACGGAGACCGACGGCTGGGGCTACGCCTTCACCGCGGTGCAGGACACCCGCGGCCTCGCGAACCTGTACGGCGGCCAGGACGGCCTCGCCAAGAAGCTCGACACGTACTTCTCCACCCCGGAGACCGCCGGCCAGGAGTTCACCGGCTCGTACGGCGGTGTCATCCACGAGATGACCGAGGCGCGTGACGTGCGGATGGGCCAGTACGGCCACAGCAACCAGGTCGCGCACCACGTGACCTACATGTACGACGCCGCGGGTCAGCCGTCCAAGACGCAGGAGAAGGTCCGCGAGGTTCTGGGCCGCCTGTACGGGGGCAGCGAGATCGGCCAGGGTTACCACGGCGACGAGGACAACGGCGAGCAGTCGGCCTGGTTCCTCTTCTCCTCCCTCGGCTTCTACCCGCTGGTCATGGGCAGCGGTGAGTACGCCATCGGTTCGCCGCTCTTCAAGAAGGCGACCGTGCACCTGGAGAACGGCCGCACCCTCACGGTGAAGGCGCCGAAGAACAGCTCGAAGAACATCTACATCCAGGGCCTGAAGGTCAACGGCAAGAAGTGGACCTCCACGACCCTGCCGAGCGACCTCCTCTCCAAGGGTGGCGTGCTCGACTTCGACATGGGCTCCAAGCCCTCCTCGTGGGGCACCGGCAAGAACGCCGCGCCGGTCTCCCTCACGAAGGACGACAAGGTGCCCGCGCCGAAGCAGGACGTGCTGAAGGGTGACGGCGCTCTGTTCGACGACACCTCCGCCACGTCGGCCGAGGCCGCCACGGTCGAGCTGCCGGTCGCCAAGGCGACGAAGGCCGTCCAGTACACCCTGACGTCGGCGAAGACCGGCGCGGCCCCGAAGGGCTGGGTGCTCCAGGGCTCCTCGGACGGCAAGACCTGGAAGGACCTCGACAAGCGGTCCGGCCAGACCTTCGCCTACACGCAGCAGACCCGGGTGTTCTCGGTGAGCCGTCCGGGCGACTACCAGCAGTACCGCTTGGTGCTCGACGGCTCGGCGACCCTCGCCGAGATCGAGCTGCTCTCCTGAACCGGGGCGGGTCCGTGGGCGGCGGCCCTTCGTCATCGTCATCGACGCTCTTGACGAGGCCACCAGCGCGCAGCAGGCCCGCCTGATCGCGCGACACATTGCCAT
>NZ_JBSFVR010000326.1:0-8295 GCF_053592415.1 Streptomyces sp. NPDC002690
ATGGCCCGTCACCACTGATCTACCGTGGCCGGGTGAGCCTTTGGACCTCCCTGGACCCTCCCCTCGGGCGGGACCGGGCTCTCGCACGTCCGGTGCGCTCACCCGGAGTCCTCCGGCGGGCGGAGCGGCACCGGGCGGATCACCGGGCGCATGAACTCCCGCACGTAGGTGCGGTGCCACCACCGGCCGGTGCTCCGCAGCTCGGCCGCGTCGGTGAAGCGGTACCGGTACACGGACGCGCGCACCTGGGCCGGCGGCCCGTCCGGGAACGGGTTGTGGCCCAGCAGCCGCAGGGTGTCCCGGTCGCCGCGCAGCAGCCGCTCCGTGAACGGGCCGAACCAGGCGCGGGCGTACGCGGGCGAGAGTGCGGCGAACCACATCATCCAGTCGAGCCGCAGATGGTACGGCGCGAACTGGCGGGGAAGTCGCCCTGGATCTCCCGGCTTTCCCCGGAAGCCGTACTCCAGCCAGCGGGTGCCCGGGTGGATCACCATGTCGTCCGTTCCCTCGACGACGACTTCGAGCCGCATCCTGCTGATGCTGCCGAACGCGCCGTAGGTGTTGACCAGGTGGAGCGGGTCGTAGGAGCGGTTCATCACCTGGTGGCGGGAGAGCAGATTGCGGGCCGGCCGGTAACCGAGCGCCAGGAGAAGGGCGGTGACCGCCCAGACCACGATCTCGTACCAGAGCGGGGCGCCGGGAAGGGGCCGGGACGGGCCCGCGAGCGGGGACCAGTCGACGGCCGGCAGTGCGAGGGTGACCGTCAGCCAGTTCAGCCAGGCGAAGTTGCCGGAGAGGATCAGCCACAGCTGGGTGACGATCATGACGGCCGCCGCCACGCTCGCCACCGGCTGGGGCGTGAACAGCAGGAAGGGGAGCAGCAGTTGGGTGACATGGTTGGCGGCGACCTCCACCCGGTGCACGGGCGCCGGCAGATGGTGGAAGAACCAGCTGAGCGGGCCCGGCATCGGCTGCGTCTCATGGTGGAAGTCCAGGCAGGTGAGCCGGCGCCAGCAGTCGTCCCCGCGCATCTTGATGAGACCGGCCCCGAACTCCACCCGGAACAACAGCCAGCGCATCAGCCAGAGCAGCGTGACCGGCGGCGCCGTCTCGTCGTTGCCGAGGAAGACGGCCAGGAACCCCGTCTCCAGCAGCAGCGACTCCCAGCCGAAGCCGTACCAGACCTGGCCGACCTGCACGATCGAGAGGTACAGGGCCCAGGGCAGCGCCCACAGGAGCAGAGCGCCCCACAGCGGCAACAAGCCGTCCAGCCCGGCCAGGAGGGCTACGGAGACCGCGCAGCCCGACCACGCCACGGCGGCGAAGAAGCGGTCGGAGTAGTGCAGCCGGAAGAGGCCGGGGGCGGCGGTCCAGGGGGTGCGCCGCAGCAGTTCGGGGACGGGCAGCATGCCCCGCTCGCCGATCAGCGCGCGGAACTGGAGGGCGGCGGTGAGAAACGCGGTGAGATAGACGGCGGCGAGAGCCCGCTGGAAGATCAGCCTGCTCAGCCCGTAGTTTTCCGCGGTGAACCAGTCCACCGGCGTCATTATCGGCCGACCCGGCCCCGCGCCGCGTGACCGACGCGGCGCTCGCGAGGACGTGGCCCGCTCAGCCCGCGGCGGCGATGCGGCGCAGCGTCCGCCCCAAGCGGCGGGTGTAGCGCCGCTGGAACACCCTGACGAGCGGTCCGGCCAGGCGGGTGTACCAGAGGGCGGGCCGGGAGAACGCGGTGACGGCGAACCAGACGGTCCCGTCGTCCGCGAGTTCGACCACGAAGGACTCCTCACCCCTCTCCGGATGGCCGGCGAGTGTTCCGTACGCGAAGCCGATGCGCCTCTCGGTGTACTCCGCCCAGGTCACTTCGCAGGGAGCCACGAAACGCAACGGCCCAATGCGCAGGGTCACTTCGACGGACCCGCCCGCCTCGGCGCGGTCGGCGGACGCGTCGACGAGGGTCCCTGCCGCACGGTGCATGCGCCACTCGGTCACCGCCGCCCCGGCGACCTCGAACGCGGCCCGGCCCCGGCCGACCCGGGCGCGGTGGCGCAGATGGTCGTACCCGTGCGGCAGTGGGTCCGCGCGGGTGGCGCCGATCTCCGGGTAGGTGAAAGTGCTCACCGGTCGTCCCTCCGATGTGTACGCCCGCCGGGCGGAGATGCCGCGGACATGACCTCGTGCCCGAGGCCCAGCCCAGTATCTCGTTTGAACGCGTTCAAGGCTGCGCCGGGCGGCCGTATCCCGGCTTGCGACCGGTGCGGAGGTGCGTCAGACATGAGGGGACCCACCACCCCCGTACGTACTGGCAGGAGAGCACCGTGCGCTCGTCCCGACGACTTCCGTATGCCCTGTCCGCCGTGGTCTCCGTGGCGGCCCTCTCCGCGACCGGGTGTGCCGGCGCACCCGGCGCGGCCCGGCCCGCCGCGACGACCGCCGGTCACGAGGTGGTACTCCAGCCGGCCGCCGCCCGGGGGCCGGCGCCCTTCACCCGGTCCACGGCGGGAGCGGTTCCCGGGGCCGAGGACGCGCAACCACTCCCGGCGAACGGTGCCCCCGCCGCCGCCCCGGTGGTCCACACCGTCACGGGTGACGCGGCGGGACTCTACGGAGGTGTCCGGAACACGCCCAGTTGCGATGTGGCGGCGCAGGCAGACCTGCTGACCGAGGACTCCGGCCGGGCGCGGGCCTTCGCGGGGGTGGCGGGCATCGAGGCGGTGCAGATCCCGGGATACCTGCGCGCGCTGACCCCGGTGGTGCTGCGCGCCGACGTGCGGGTCACCGACCACGGGTTCGCCGGGGGCGCCCCCACCAGATTCCAGACCGTGCTCCAGTCGGGTACCGCGGTGATGGTGGACAGCCGGGGACTGCCCCGGGTGCGGTGCGCCTCGGGCGATCCGCTCGCTCCCGCGGTACCCCTGACCGGACGGGTCGCCGACCGCGGTGAACGCTGGCCCGGATACGCCCCCGAGCGGGTCCTGGACGTCGCCCCCAGCACACGCGTACTGGAGAGCCTGGTCATCGCGGATCTCGTGGAGCGGACATGGATCGAGCGGCCGGGCGGAGAGGGTACCGAGGACAAGAACCCCGCCGACCCGCCCGCGGCCGACCCGGGCGACGGCTTCTTCCCCTTCTCTTCCGACGCGTCCGACGTGTCACCCGAGGGGCCTGACGGTGCGCCGGACTCCGGAGTCCTCGCCCCCGGGGCGCCGGACTCACAGGACGCGCCTGCCGAGGGGCTCCCGGACTTCACGGGCGACGCGGACGGGGCGTCCGGTCTGCCGGACTTCACCGGGGACGCTGCTGTCGACGGTCTGCCGGACTTCACCGAGGACTCTTCCGTCGACGGTCTGCCGGACTTCACCGGCGACGCTGCCGTCGACAGTCTGCCGGACTTCACGGGCGACGCCGACGGGGCGTCCGGCCTCCCGGACTTCACGGAGGACCAGTACCCGGACCTGCCCGACTTCACCGACGGTGCGGCCCCCTCGGTCCAGGACGGCGTCGGCGGCCCGGGTGATGAGGGGCCGGAGACGTCGACCGCGTGACCGGCGGAGGCCGCGCCGCCGTGCTCGGACCCGCGTGCCCCGTGAACCGCTCGAAGAATCCGACAAATGGTGGCAGAGTGGCCGACATGGATGATCGGGTAGCGGGTGCCCTGTCACTCCCGGAAGACTGGCCCGCCCACCCGGACCTCAGCCTCGCCCTGAACCGTATGGGCAGCTTCGACTGGGATCTGGACAGCGGCCTCATGCACATGGACCAGCCCGCACTCGACGTGTTCGATCTGCGGGCCGAGGAATACGACGACCAGCCCACCTCTCTCGCCCTGCGCGTGCCCGAGGACGAGGGCGCCCGGCTCGACGCCATGGTCACGCAGGCGCTGAAGGCCGGGCGGGAAAGCTACGGAGCCTACTTCCGCTGCCGGCTCCGCGACGGCTCGCTGCGCTGGACCCATACCCAGGGGTTCATCCGCCGCGACGCGGAAGGCCGCCCGCGCCGCATCCTCGGTATCGTCCGGGACGCCTCCCAGGAGCTGGCAGACTCCGCCGCACGGCAGGAGCTCGACGAGGAACGGCGCCGGCGGACCAGTCTGGTGCAGGCCACCTCCGCCGCGCTCGCGCACGCCCGTACGGTGCGGGACGTCATCGACGTGCTGAAGAACTCGCGCGGCCTGGCCCACCTGGGGGCCACCAGCCTCGTCATGGGGCTCCTGGAGGCCGGGCGCATCCACCTCGTGGCGGACGGGCCGGAGGGCTCGTTCGTACCGGGCACCCGCTACACGCGGGTGGACGAGCCCTACCCGATGAGCGAGGTGCTGCGGACGCTGGACCCCCGGTTCATCGAGACCTCCGACGACTTCGCCGACTCGTACCCGGAGCTCTGGTCCCAGGTCAGTCACCTCGGCATCACCTCCGCCGCCTACTTGCCGCTGATCGCCCAGGGCCGCCCGATCGGCGCGCTCGGCCTGCTGTACGACGACCGCTCGGGTTTCGCCGCCGACGAGCGCAACCTCTTGGTCGCCCTGGGCAGTTCCATCGCGCAGAGCCTCCAGCGCGCGATGCTCTACGAGCAGGAGCACGACCTCGCCGAGGGGCTCCAGCAGGCGATGCTGCCGCGCCGCATCCCGGAGGTGCCGGGCGCGCAGGTCGCCGTCCGGTACCGCTCCGCCCGGATGGGGCGCGACATCGGAGGCGACTGGTACGACGTCATCCCGCTCCCCGGCGGCCGGGTCGGCGCCGTCATCGGAGACGTCCAGGGCCATGACACCCACGCGGCGGCCGTGATGGGCCAGCTCAGGATCGTGCTGCGCGCCTACGCGGCCGAGGGGCACAGCCCCGCCACGGTCATGGCCCGCGCCTCCGTCTTCCTGCACGAGCTCGACACCGACCGCTTCGCCACCTGCATCTACGCCGAGGTGGACCTGACCACCGGTGTGATGCAGATGGTCCGGGCCGGCCACATGGAGCCGCTGGTCCGGGACCCCGACGGCAGTTGCCACAAGCTGTTCGTCGAGGGCGGCCTGCCGCTCGGGCTCTCCGCCGAGTTCGGCCGCCTGGACTATCCGGTGAGCACCGTCGAACTCGACCCCGGACAGACGCTGGTCTTCTACACGGACGGCCTGGTGGAGCTGCCCGGCACCGACTTCGACGCCGGGATGCGCCTGCTGACGGACATGGTGCGCAACGGCCCCCAGGACATCCGGCGGCTGGCCGACCAGCTCTGCGAGGCGGTCGACGAATACGGCGGTGAGGACGACGTGGCGGTTCTGCTGCTGCGGCGCGACGCGGCGCCCACGCCGCAGCCCGGCGGGCGGCTCCGGCAGCACGTCGCCCAGAACGACCCCGACGCGCTGAGTTCGGCCCGGCACATGATCAGAGCCGCGGTCCGTGCCTGGGGCGCCCGGGAACGCGCGGACGAGATCGAACTCGCCGCCGACGAACTGATCACCAACGCTCTGATGCACACGGACGGCGGCGCCATCGTCACCATCCGGATTCTCGCCGGGGGCGAACGACGGCTGCGGGTGGACGTGGAGGACCGCTCCAGTGCCCTGCCGCGCCGCCGTGACGCGGGGGACGCCGGAGTCTCGGGTCGTGGGCTGATGCTCGTGGACCGGCTCGCCGACGTCTGGGGGGTCGAGTCCCGGGGCGGCGGCAAGTGTGTCTGGGGGGAGTTCCTCATCCCCGAACGGTTCGAGCGGGCGGGCCGGCCCGGACGCAAGGCGCACCACGAACTTCCGGACCGGCCCGACGATGCTGACCGATCCGATCACACTGACCGATCCGACCACGCGGGCCGATCCGACCATGCCGACGGGCTCGACCGGCCCGACCGGCCCGACCGGCCCGACGGGCTCGACGGGCTCGACGGGCCCGACGGGCCGGACGGTGCCGGACCGTTCGGCCCGTCCCGTCGGTCCTGAACTTCGGCGGGTACGGGTCGGAGTGGATTTTTGCCTGCCCGTGAACGAATTCCATCACCTACCGCACGGTAGCTGAAAGTAACATGTCCGTTCTTGACCGTAACCGGCCGACGTGGGTTGACTGGGGTCGTACGGCGGTCTGGCTCTCCCCCCGATGACATGAGGACCCCCATGGGTACCGAACTGCTCGCCCCCCTCGATCTGGCCTTCTGGCGCCTGGAGTCCGAGGCCCACCCGATGCATCTGGGCGCGCTCGCCGTCTTCTCCCCGGTGCCCGGTGGTCCTCGGCAGGACGTGCTGGAACTCCTCCGGGAGCGGGCGGCGGCCGTCCCCCGGCTCCGGATGCGGGTACGGGACGTCCTGCTGCCCCTCGGTGGTGCGGCCTGGTCCACCGACAAGGACTTCGACGTCCGCCACCATGTGCACCGAGCCGCGCTGCCGGCGGGCGACTTCATGGCGGCGGCGACCTCGCTCGCGGGCGACCTGATGGAGCGCCCGATCGCCCGGGGGCTGCCGCCCTGGGAGATGTACCTGCTGGAGGGCGGGTCGGACGGCGGCCCGTTCGCCGTTCTCGTGAAGCTGCACCACGCGCTGGCCGACGGCATGCGCGCCGTGGCGATCGGCGCGGGCATCTTCGACGAGATCGCCGCCGTCGCCTCCCGTCGCGCGACGGCCGTGCGGCGCACCCCCGTCCCGCCGCGATCCTGGATGCCCGGCCCGCGGGAGGTCGCCGGCCTCGCGCTCGGCCGCCTCGAAGAGGTCGGCCGGGCGCTGGGCGTGGGGGCGTCGGTGGTGCGCGCGAGCCGGCTGGCGCCGGGTGGGTCCGGCGCTCTGGCGGCGGGTTCCAGCGGCACCCGGCGGCTCGTCACCGCCGACCTGGACGCGGAGGCGGTGCGGTGTGTCCGCAGGGCCGAGGGCGGCACGGCCAACGACGTGCTGCTCGCCGTCGTCGCCGGGGCGCTGCGGCGCTGGATGACCGGGCGCGGCGAGGAACTGCCCGGCGACGACCCCCGAGCTCTGGTGCCCGTCTCGCGCCGTCGCCCGGGCGGCGCCGCCCAGAACGGAAACCGGCTCTCCGCCTACCTCCTCGGCCTCCCGGTCTCCGAGCCGGACGCCCGTCGCCGGCTGCGGGCCGTACGTATCGCGATGGAGCGCAACAAGGCCGCCGGGCCGCTGAAGGGCGCGGGAGCCGTCGCCGTACTGGCCGACCGGTTGCCGCCGCTGGCTCACCGTTTCGGCGCTCCGCTCGCCGGGAACGCGGCCCGGATGCTCTTCGACCTCCTGGTCACCAGTGTCCCGCTGCCCCGTGCCGAACTGTCGCTGGGCGGCTGCCCGCTGCGCTCCCTCTACCCGATGGCCCCGCTGGCCCGGGGGCAGTCGCTGGCCGTGGCGCTCTCCGCCTACGGCGGGCGGGTGCAGGTCGGGCTGGTCGCCGACGGCCGGGCGCTGCCCGACCTCGACCTGCTCGGGGCGGCGATGACGGACGAGCTGGCGGCGCTCCAGGAACTCGCCGGGGCGCCCCTGCCGGTACTCGGTCGAGCGGAGTGATCGGACTGATCGCGGGTGAAAAGGGAGAATGATCCACGCCGACCCGGTTGACTTGCTCCAGTGATCCGATGAATATTCGCTCTGTACGGTAAAGCGATCATTCAGCAAGGACGGCAGGGCATGCGGCGCAGCACACTCGGACGTACCGCCGTCGAGGTCACCGAACTGTCCTTCGGGGCGGCGGCCATCGGCAATCTCTTCAGTGCAGTCGACCCCGAGCAGGCGGCTCTCGCGGTGGACGCCGCGTGGGACGAGGGCGTCCGGCACTTCGACACCGCCCCGCACTACGGCCTCGGCCTCTCCGAGCGGCGGCTCGGCGCCGCACTGCGGTCCCGGCCCCGCTCCTCGTACACCCTCTCCACGAAGGTCGGGCGGATACTCGACCCGCTGCCCGCCGGGACTCCGGTGCCGGACGGGCTCGACGACGGGTTCGCCGTTCCTGTGACGCACCGCCGTCGCTGGGACTTCAGCGCGGACGGTGTGCGCAAGTCCATCGAGGACAGCCTGCTGCGCCTCGGCCTCGACCGCGTCGACGTGGTCTATCTGCACGACCCGGACGACCACGCGGAGGCGGCCTTCGGCGAGGCGTACCCGGCCCTCGAACAACTGCGCGGCGAAGGCGTCGTCGGCGCGATCGGCGCCGGAATGAACCAGACCGCCCTGCTCACCCGATTCCTGCGGGACACCGACGTCGACGTCGTGCTCTGCGCCGGCCGCCACACCCTGCTCGACGGCACCTCGTCCTTCAGCTTCGCACGGTCGTCGAAGTGGCGGCCGGTGACCGTGTCGCTCTTCCGCAGCCATGGCCATCGGCGACACACTCGTCG
>NZ_JBSFVR010000327.1:0-8243 GCF_053592415.1 Streptomyces sp. NPDC002690
AGCAGACCGACGACCATCGGGAGCGTCCGTACGCCGGAGATCGTCGCCGAGTTCGCGTCCACGTACTGGAGGTAGGTGGGTAGGGGGTAACGCCGCAGTCCCTTCGCTGTTTCTGACGCTGAGACTCCGAGACTTCGGTCTACGAGGCGGTGAGATCTACGCCGAGCAGGTCGGAGAGAGTGGCTACCGTCTGCTTGGGGTCTTGGTTGTGCACCCCCGCGAGGCCCAGCTGCTCGGCGGCCCGTACGTACGCCTCGGTGTCGTCGACGAAGATGCACTCGCTCGCCGGCAGGCCCATGAGCTTGAGCGTGATCTCGAAGAGCTCCTGGTCAGGCTTGCGCATCAGATGCTGCTCGGATATCACCACGACGTCGTACAGCTGTTCAAGGTCATAACCGGCGTAGAGATCCCACGGGGTGAGTCCGACCGAGTTGGACAGGATGCCGACCTTGACCCCCGCGCGCCGTGCCGCCGCAGCTGCGTTGATTAGCAGCGGCTCGGGGCGAAGGTCGCCGAAGATGCGGCCCATCAGACCGTCCGGGGAGACGCCCAGCATCGTGCCCGCGAAGAGATTCCACTCCGTCTGGGAGACCGCTCCGCGCTCAAGGGCGCTGGTGATCTCGACACCCTTCTCGTCCTTGTACAGCGCCGAGAGGCAGGCACCCTGCGGAAGGCCCTCGCGCTGCTCGAACGCGAGCACTGCGGGCAGCAGGGGTGTGGTGAGCACTCCGCCGAAATCGAGGATGAGACCAGTGCGGTTGGACATGCAGGAACTCCCATTGATTTGCTGAGATTCGGACATCGACCCAGATAGGACAGTGTCCAGCCCCGGCTACTTATGGTGAGGACATTTGCCGTATGTCGTAGGCCAGGGTGCGCAGGTGGGCGGAAGGTCTATGCCCGCCCAGTTCACCGTACCAAATCAGTTTACGTGGCGGAGGGTGCCGAATGTCACTCGTCCGCTATGGCCGTCGAACCGTTTAGAACTCCACCCTTGCCGCGTACGCGAGAAGTTCCTGTGCCTGAATCTCGGTAACGCTCGAATAAGCTGTGCTGACGCGCGCTAGCCAGGCCGCCTCGCCATCGGTATCGACGAATGGTTTCTCGCGCAGAGGGGTGGGGGCCTCGATGCTTGATGGTTCAGTGTCAACGGTTTTGAGTGCCGCCTTAACCCAATACGCCTCTGCGGCTGGCTCCGGGTCAGGATGAGAGGAAGTGGCGTCCTCTGCGGCGAATATGAGCTCCCGTGGAGCGTAGTAACGCAGGCGCTCGCAGGCGTCAGCGATGTCTTGGGTCCACCGATCAAGACGGACGTCGATGGGCACACGTATGAGAACGAGTTCTGTAATCCGCCTCCCGGGAGGATAGAGGCTCGTTCCAGGAAACGCGTCGACCAGATCGAACCAAAGCGGGTAGATCCTGTTCAGGGTGCGCCATGTCCTCCATCGGATCGCTGCCGCGCGAGTGGTAGGAATACTTGCTCCAGCGGCGACGATCAGGAAGAGAAGGTCCATCCATATTGATTCAGTGTCCACGACTACCCGCACCGTGGAGCGGTCCAAGGGGAATGCTACTGCGATCCACATGAGGCCGATACGGGCCAGTGAATGAACTAGGCCCATCCACATCGCGATTGCCATCAAGCCCAGCCCGATGCGCATGCTCGTGCTTTCCGCCTGCCGCGCTGCCCGTGTCCACTGGTAACCGCACACCGTGGCTGTGACCAGCGGAAAGAAATAGAAGACGGTCATGTAGATCGCCACGCCCCATTGGCCTGCGTGGTCGATGAGGAAGTCTTGGCTCTGCTCTTTACGCTCCACGACGGAGAAAAATAGAACCGTGAGCAGAATTACGCCTACTGCCCCCGCCGCAGGGGACACGCGGGCGATCCAGCGGGAGACCACTACATGGCGGGGCGCGACTGCCTTCGTGCTCTTCCCGTAACTGGTGGCTACGTAGGTCAGGGCCGCGATGGTCGCCGCAGTGCTGGCGAAGTGTCTCAGCAGGGCGTCCAAGTCGACCACGGGGATTCGATCCGAAGCTGACATTACCGCTGGCGTGTAGAGCCACAGGGCTACAGCAAATCCGGCATATCCGCCCCAGAGTGCCCGGCGGTGAAAGTCACCGTAGCGAACTGCGGGGAATCGCCAGACGGCAATAGCGGTGATCACTAGCGCGGTCAGGTACTTGAAGTAGTCGGACATTGAACCGTGGCTAACTGGGCGGGCCGGGCTTGCCCGCCCGAAGGTCGGCTGGCCGCAGCATTAATCGTGATTGGTTGGACTATCGTCTGCGCCGTGGCGGAGCAACAGGGTGCGCAAGAGAAGATTCCAAAAGGCTGACCATGTCATCGCCCGCGATCGATTGACGGCGCGCCAGCCGCTTGATCAGTGAGGCCGAGAGTTCAGCTTGCTTCTCCTCTGGGCTGTCGAAATCCACGCGCCCCTGAACCACGGCTGAAGGAAATCGGCGGATGACTTCCCGGCGAATGCGCTCAGGAACGTAGCGTTCTATCTCGATGGGCGTCAGAGTGGTCCCATGATCAAGCCATTCGTGCGCCAGCTCGTGCAGAATGATGTGTTCAGTTTGATTTCGACTCGAACGACGGCGGTAGAGAATTAGTGTAAATTCCGGCGCTTTGACCCGTAGGCCACATGCCGAACCCAGCCCTCCATTGGGGTCATCCAGCGGCACTAGCCGTATCTGTCGAGACAAGGCTCGCTCCATATTGCGCACCAGCGCCTCAACGCTGAAAGGAGCGGGTGTGGGGAGGTCGGCGAGAAGTCTCTCGCATTCCTTCACGAGTGCGCGCTGTGAGGGGTCTCTACGCCAACGCATATTCGCTCCACTGGAATGCTGGTGTTCGTCGCCAGTCTCGCCCCGATACTCGTGCGCGAGGCGCTGGTAGTCAGGAGATTGTTGGGCTCCGGGTGTGTAGGGCCGGTCGATCGGCGGCCGTATCCACAACTGATCGTACAAGGAGGGAAGTGTGGAGAAGTGCGATATGCCCGGACTGGCCATGTTGTGAATGTCACGCGAACGGGCCATTTCATGATCAGAATTGGGCGACCGTGCCCTAAATGATCTTTGAAGGCGGCCGTCGCTCGGATGGCTTTACTGATCACTCCCAGGCCGGCGGGGTGACGCCCGCAGATGATCGAGGTCTGGGCCGGATCCGGGTTCCCCGCCCGCTGGTCGGGCGGCTCGAACCAGTGACCTCTAACAAACGATCTTGAATGTTTGTCGCCAGGGTTTGGCCGGTGACGACTCCCTCGGGAGGCGGAAACGGTCGACGGCGGCCCGGCCGCGAACTCAAAGCCGCGGTCAGGACAGCGCCCCCTCCCCGGCATTCGAAGTGCCGGGAAGGGGGCGCTGTTCATCGTGTGCGGCGTGACGGACGAAGCGGTCTCAGCTGTCGTACTGGCACTGCCCCTGAGTGGCGGAGCGGGCCTCGAAGCCGAAGTCGTTCACCTGTTCGCCCACGCTGACCTCACGCATCTCCCCCCGGTTGTCGAAGTACGGCCTCTCGTAGAAGCACCAGGCCTGGACATCCTGGTTCACCGCGCTCCGCACGGGCGGCATGAGTAGACCTTCGCCATCGAACAGGAGCCGCAGGTTTCCCTCGAAGCCCGGCTCCGTCCAGGTACAGACCGCGACGACCAGCGGACAGATCGGCGGCGCGGCCTGCGCCGCCGGTGCCGACAGGACGCCCGTACCCAGGCTCGCCGCGGCCACAGCGGAGAACGCCGCTGCCTTCTGCATGAATCGCTTCATTTTGCTCCCTTTCCAACTTTCGGCCCTCTATGGGCTTTCAGAGTTGTTGGTTGGTCCAAACCGGCCGCCCTGTGGAGGCCGGCAACCAGGCCCGCCGCTCTCGCTCTGACCGGAACCGCGGTCGTGGCCCCGTTCGTCCTGACCGCCCCGGCTCAAGCACTCCCGGCGGCCCATCCGGTCGGCGCGAAGGCGTTGGACTGCCCGCCCGGTGGGATCGGAGGTCCCAAAAACATCTCTGTCCACCCAAGAACACAGAAACCGCACGCTACTTCGCACGAGGGACCCCCACAGGGCCGGTGGTACCCAGGGCACTTCACGCCCGGAAGGCGGCGCCCCAGCGCACAGAGTGGGGCCGGCCGCCGTGCTCGAAGGAGCATCCGACGAGCGGCCCTTGACGTGATGCGGCACTGCCGGGCTTGTCCGCGTTCCGATCCCCGCCAGGGAGCGGCAACGGTCGGTCCACCCACCCCGATTCCGGCCGGAAGACTGTCCTGGTCCAACGTCAAGCGCCTGTGCGGGGCAGGGGGCGCACGGTGCTGAGCCGACTCCACGGTTGCCGCGCTAGAAACGAGACGAGGGCAGAGTGCCAGACCCAGTCCGCCATCCAGAGGTGGGTCGTCCAGCGCGGCAACATCAAGGTGGAGGACACGCTCGCCTGAGCCGTCGCCACCGACCCCGGCTCTTTCGAGCCGCAGGGCGGAAGGTGCAGTTATGTAGAAGCGGTCCCCGGCCATGTCGCCGGGGACCGCTTCACGCCCGCCGCACGCCGATTCACGGTGGAGAGGGCATCCGGGTCCGTCGCGTGCCAGTCCAATCAGTCCATGCCACAGTAGGTCCATCGCGGAGAAGGCGCCGTCGACGCAAAAACTTCTACTTCCACACTGGGGTGATTCTCTCGGGGTTCGGCGTCTTAGTTCCCTTCTTTCCGGGCCGAACTTGTACAGCCGCGAAAATCTCGAAGAGTACCTTGCGCTTCTGTGAAAGGTCGTACTCGCCTGCAACCCATTTTTGGGCGACGTCGTTAGGTGCCTCATTCTGCGTCTGTGCGGTCAACTCGAATTTGGCTCGCTCGCGACGAAGCTTCTTGATCTCCTTCTCCAATGGAATGGCCAGGCGGTAGAACATGTCAGCAGGGATTTCATCGTCCTGCCATTTGATCTCCAGTCCGGCGAGCTTGTCCGCCTTCTGCTGGAGTTTCTTTTCGTCGGGCCACGTGGCCCTGATTGCAATAAAAGTTGACTGCGCGCTTTTCAGCTTCGCCAGCACCAGACGCTGGAGCTGCCTGTCGACCATTGGGCCCGAGATCGAGTTGCGCGAGCAGCTTGTGCACGTGTAGACGTACGGGCTGCGCCTGCTGCTTGTCTTCGTTCCGCCCATGGGCCCGTTGCAAACGCGCGTCTTCACCGCGCCATTGATCTCTTCCTCTATTCGGTACTGGCAGCGAAGCAGTGTTGAGCCCAAGTACTTGATGGTCTTCGGGATGCCGGTAATTCTCGGCGTGCCAGAGCCGCGGGCAAGGTAGGTGCTTCCCTTTCCGAAGGTGGCGCACACCGCCTGCCACTTCTCTGGCGTAGTAATGGTTTCCCATTTCCCCACAATTGGCGAGCCGTCGTCATCGAGGCAAAGTTCGCCACGGTTCGCGCGATACCCGCATACGCGCGGAGCGGTCATCATTTGTGTGAGCGTCTGCGGTACGATTTTCCCGCCGCGAGTTCCAGTCAAACCTTGCCGCTTTGCCTCTTCGCAAAGGACCCTCACTGCTTTCCCATTGATGCGCTGGTCGATCGACCACGCCAAAAAGTCTGACTCGGTCGGACGAAGCGTCTCCCGGTCCTCCTCCCAGCCGAACGGCCGAGGGCCACTGTGGGGCAGTCCATCCAGTATTCGGTCCTGGTGCCAGTCGCGGATCCGACGCTTCTTCTTCATCGCCTCGGCCTTGTTGACCACTGCCATGATGCCCGTCTTGATGATCTCGCCTTCCTCGGTGAGATCCATCGGCCCAGACGGGGTGTAGAAGCGCCGGCTCGGTTCGAGCGTGATGGCCTCGACGAAGTCTTCCCAGTCCCGGTCCGTGCGCTGGACGCGGTCTTGGTCAACGCAGATGACCCCGTGGACCGGATAGCCCTCCGGGGTGTGCCCCCGCCTGAGATCCCGAAGCATCGCTTGGAAGTCTGGCCGCACCACGTTGCGCTTTGAGGCTGACAGATCGTTGTCGGTGTACCGGTGAACGATCACTGCATGGTGGCGTGCCGCGTACTTGTCGTTGCGACGATGCTGGTTGGCCACTCCCTTGCCTGCCGACCACGCGGACCTCGCGGCCCTCTTCTTGTTGTGCTTGCGCCAGTCGTCGGAGATGCGGGAATACGCGATCAAGAAGGGTGTGTCGGGGTGGAGGAGGGCGAGCTCGTCCGGAAGGGCGAGGCCAGCCGGTCTGCCCCTCAGCTCTAGATCACTGGGGCCCGCTTCGTCTGGCGAGGCCAGCGCGACAACCTCATGGTTAGTTGCTGTGTACATCTTATGACTCCTGTCTCGACCCCGTTGGATGTCGAGGCCGGACGTTCCGGATCGTGCAACGATGCCGGTATGAACAGACTGGCTAACGCACAGTCGCCCTACCTACTCCAGCACGCCTCCAATCCAGTGGACTGGTGGCCATGGGGAGAGGAGGCGATGACGGAATCTAAGCGACGGGACGTGCCCATCCTCTTGAGTGTGGGCTATGCGTCCTGTCACTTATGGTTCTGATAATTTACTGGTGCCACGTCATGGCGTACGAGTCCTTCGAGGACGAGGCGCTCGCCGCCTACCTCAACGAGCACTTCGTCCCGGTGAAGGTGGACCGGGAGGAGCGGCCGGACGTCGACGCCGTGTACATGGAGGCGGTGCAGGCGGCGACCGGGCAGGGTGGGTGGCCGATGACCGTGTTCCTGACGGCGGACGCCGAACCCTTCTACTTCGGTACGTACTTCCCGCCCGAACCCCGGCACGGCATGGCGTCCTTCCGACAGGTGCTGGAGGGCGTGACCGCGGCGTGGACCGACCGGCGCGGTGAGGTCGCCGAGGTCGCCGGGCACATCGTGGCCGACCTGGCCAAACGGTCGCTGGCGCACGGCGGGCAGGGCGTGCCGGACGAGGCCGACCTGGGGCGGGCGCTGCTGGGGCTGACCCGGGACTACGACGACACGCACGGCGGGTTCGGTGGCGCGCCGAAGTTCCCGCCGTCGATGGCGATCGAGTTCCTGCTGCGGCACCACGCCCGTACCGGCTCCGAGGGCGCCCTGCAGATGGCAGCGGACAGCTGCGCGGCGATGGCCATGGGTGGCATCTACGACCAGCTCGGCGGCGGGTTCGCCCGGTACGCGGTGGACCGGGAGTGGACGGTGCCGCACTTCGAGAAGATGCTCTACGACAACGCGCTGCTCTGCCGGGTGTACGCGCACCTGTGGCGGTCGACCGGGTCGGACCTGGCCCGCCGGGTGGCGCTGGAGACGGCCGACTTCCTGGTCCGCGAACTGCGGACCACCGAGGGGGGTTTCGCCTCCGCGCTGGACGCCGACAGCGAGGACGCCGAGGGCCGGCACGTGGAGGGCGCGTTCTACGTGTGGACGCCCGCACAGCTGACCGAGGTGCTCGGCGAGGAGGACGGGGCGTTCGCCGCCGCCCGCTTCGGGGTGACCGAGGAGGGCACCTTCGAGGAGGGGTCCTCGGTGCTCAGGCTCGACGCGGGTACAGCGGGTACAGCGGGTACAGCGGCAACGGCGGGGGCGCAGGCGGACGAGGACTCCTCCGACCCCGACCCCGACCCCGACGCCGAGCGGATCGCCTCCGTGCGGGCCCGGTTGCTCGCCGCCCGTGAGCTGCGGCCCCGTCCGGGGCGGGACGACAAGGTGGTCGCCGCCTGGAACGGCCTGGCCGTCGCGGCGCTGGCCGAGGCGGGCGCGTACTTCGACCGGCCCGACCTGGTGGAGCGGGCCACGGAGGCCGCCGACCTGCTGGTACGCGTCCACCTGGGCGAGAACGGCCGGCTCTGCCGGACCTCCATGGCGGGGCGGGCCGGTGGGAACAGCGGGGTGCTGGAGGACTACGCGGACGTCGCCGAGGGGTTCCTCGCACTGGCGTCGGTCACCGGCGAGGGGGTCTGGCTGGAATTCGCGGGGCTGCTGCTCGACGTGGTGCTGACCCGGTTCGCGGGGGAGGGCGGTCAGCTGTACGACACCGCGGACGACGCGGAGAAGCTGATCCGCCGCCCGCAGGACCCCACCGACAACGCCACCCCGTCCGGCTGGACGGCGGCGGCCGGGGCGCTCCTGTCGTATGCGGCGCACACCGGTTCCGAGCCGCACCGTACGGCGGCCGAGGGCGCACTCGAAGTGTTACTTCAGCACCCCCGCACGGGCCTGGGAGCTGGGCGCCGGAGCCATGGCGGCCCTCGCGGCCGGACGGCTCGACAGGGCGCGCCCGTGGTTCGT
>NZ_JBSFVR010000328.1:0-8243 GCF_053592415.1 Streptomyces sp. NPDC002690
CCCCGGACGGCCGGGGCGGCGCACGGCGTCCCGGGCGGTGCGCCTCCCGGGCGTGCGGTCCTCGGCGGACCTATTCGGCCGTGGCCGCCGGCCGGCCCGTGTCGCCCAGCGACACGTCCTGGTCCGGCACGGCTTGGCCGGAACGGATCAGGTCGATCCGTCCCATCACCTTCGAGCGCAGGTCGGTCGGGACATCGTCCTGACCGCAGCAGCGCTTGACCAGCTTCTTCACGGCCTGCTCCAGGCCGTACTTCTCCAGGCACGGGGAGCACTCACCGAAGTGCGTCTCGAACTTGGTGCTGTCGCCCTCGGGCATCTCGTGGTCGAGGAACTCGTAGAGATGGTCGAGAACCTCTGAGCAGTCCGTCTCGTGCGGCTCTCCGCAGCTCATGAGGCCGAGCCTTTCCGATCGTCCGACTCACCGGCGCCGGCGGGAACCAGCCCGCGCTCGCGGGCGTAGTCCTCCAGCATGCCGCGCAACTGACGGCGTCCACGATGCAGTCGGGACATCACCGTACCGATGGGAGTCCCCATGATGTCCGCGATCTCCTTGTAGGCAAAGCCCTCGACGTCCGCGAGATAGACCGCTATGCGGAACTCCTCGGGGATCGCCTGGAGCGCCGACTTCACGTCGGAGTCCGGGAGGTGGTCGAGCGCCTGCGACTCGGCCGAACGCAGCCCGGTCGACATGTGCGACTCGGCCCGCGCCAGCTGCCAGTCCTCGATCTCCTCGGCGGCGCTGCGCTGGGGCTCACGCTGCTTCTTGCGGTACGAGTTGATGAAGGTATTGGTGAGAATGCGGTACATCCACGCCTTGAGGTTGGTGCCCTCACGGAACTGGTGGAAGGAGCCGTACGCCTTCGCGTAGGTCTCCTGGACCAGGTCCTCGGCGTCCGCGGGATTGCGCGTCATGCGCAGTGCCGCGGAGTACATCTGGTCCAGAAAGACGAGCGCGTCCCGCTCGAAACGTGCGTTCCGCTCGTCCGTCGTCTCCTCCGGGCGGCCGTCGTCGGTCCCTGTGTCGTTACCAGTGACCGGACCCACCTCCTCCAACGCTGTTGCGGGGCCGAAACCGGACCCGCTCGCCTCGGAGAATAGTCGACCAAGGTTGCTCGTGTGCGGTCGATCGCTCCCGCCCGGCGTGCGCACGGGAGCGGTAGTCGGCGCGTGCAGCACCGTCCACTCCAGATCCGCGGCGTTCGAGCGACGCGGGCAGATGGTCGAACCCATGCGACGGACTCCCTCTCCACAACCAGAAGACTTGTGCCGGTGTACCGGAGGTGCCGGTGTACCGATCGCGTCGGCGTACCGGGCGCCGATGTACCGAACAACAGCGGCCCCCCGGCCCGCATTCCCCGCGCCCGAACGGCCGCGACGGGGTGTGAGGGAGGCCACTCCGCCGGGCTCAGGACGGGAGCCGGTCCAGCCAGCCGGTGACCGCCCCGGTCAGGCCCTCCATGGCCTGGGCCTCCGTCAGTCCCGCCCGCTTGGGCACCGCGAAGCCGTGGTCGCCGTGCGGGACCTCGGCCATCTCGTACGTACCGGAGGGGAATTCGGCGGGGCGGCCGAAGGGGTCGTTGCCGCCCTGCACCACCAGGGTGGGTACTCCGGTGCCCAGGAGTTCGTCGGCGCGGGACTTCTCGGGCTTGCCCGGCGGGTGCAGCGGGAAGCTCAGCGCGAGGACGGCGTGGGCGCCGAGCTCCCCGGCGGTGCGGCAGGCGACCCGCGCCCCGGCGCTGCGCCCGCCCGCGACGACCGGCACTCCGGGGGCGGTCAGCTCGGGCCAGAGCGCCCGCCAGCCGGTGTCCAGGGTCTTCGGGGCGGGCGCGACCTTCTTTCCCGCGACCCGCCAGGGCTGCTCCACCAGGGCGACGCTCACCCCGCATCCGGGTACGGCGGCGGCCAGGGCCGCCAGGTCCCGCGCCTCGATGCCCCCGCCGGCCCCGTGGCCCAGCGCGAGCACCAGCCGGGCGCCGGCGGCGGGGAACCAGGTGATCCTGGCCTCCCCCGCCGGGGTGTCGACACGGACGGGCCGCCCGCCCGGGGTGCTTCGTTCGCTGTTCATGGGCCCATCCTGCCCGGGCCCGGCCCGCCGTCGGCACACCGCCGTCAGAACAGCGTGGTCTCCTCGGGCGCGGCCAGTTCCTCCTGGAGTTCGGGCCCGTTGTTGCGGACGTTGCTGACGGCGGTGGCGACGGGGTAGGCGCGCATCAGTCCGCCCTCGGGCGGGGCGACCAGGGCGCGCAGCTCCTCGCTGTCGGTGCGCGCCGGGTCGAGCCAGGCGTCCCAGCGGTCGGGCGTCAGCATCACCGGCATCCGGGGGTGGATGTCGGCGAGCGCGGACGGGCCCTCGGCGGGGGCGACGGCGAGCGGGGTCGTCTCCGCCTCGGTGGTGATCACCGAGCAGGTCACCCACCACGCCCCGGGGTGGTCGGGCGGGAGGGTGGCGTCGCGCCAGAACTCGTAGAGCCCGGCCATCGCGAAGACGGACCCGTCGGCGGGGGTCACGAAATACGGCTGCTTGCGGGGCCGCTTCTTCTTCCCCGCCTCCTCCAGCTGCCGCTCGCCGACGCCGGTCATCCACTCGTAATAGCCGTCGGCCGGGAGGATGCAGCGGCGCTGGAGGAACGCCTTGCGGAAGGAGGGCTTCTCGTGGACGGTCTCGGCGCGCGCGTTGATCATCCGCGCGGCGCCCTCCGGCGTCTTGGCCCAGGAGGGTACGAGGCCCCACTTGAGGGTACGGAGCTGGCGAACCGGACGGCGGTCCGCGGCGTCTTTCAGAGGACGCTCCAGTACGGCGTAGACCTCCTTGGTCGGCGCCACGTTCCAGTCGGGGTCCAGGGTCTCCTCCGGGTCCCACCGCTCCACGTGGAAGAGTCCGGTCAGGTCCTCGGGCCGCCGGCTCGCCGCATAACGTCCGCACATGTCTGCCAGCCTGCCACGACACCCCGTCCCCGCCGCAAGGAGTCCCAGCCGCAATGGACAGCAACGAACTGGGCGCCCTGTGGGACCGGGTGTTCGGCACCCAGCCCGCGCCGGAGCAGTGGCTGGTGGTGGTGACGGCGACCGCCGCGCTGGTCGCCGTCGTCCCCAACGTGCTGTGGCGGCTGACCCGTAACTCGATCACCATCGCGCACGAGGGCGGCCACGGGCTGATCGCCCTGCTCACCGGCCGGAAGCTCTCCGGTATCCGGCTGCACTCGGACACCAGCGGGCTCACCGTCAGCCGGGGCAAGCCGACCGGCATGGGCATGATCCTCACCGCCGCCGCCGGCTACACCGCGCCGTCGCTGCTCGGCCTGGGCGGCGCCTGGCTGCTGACCAACGGCCGCATCACGCTGCTGCTGTGGCTGGCCACCGCGTTGCTCGCGGTGATGCTGGTGATGATCCGCAACCTGTTCGGGGCGCTGACCGTGATCTTCACGGGCTCCCTCTTCCTGCTGGTCTCCTGGCTCACCTCGGCCGCCGTGCAGTCGGCGTTCGCGTACGCGGTGGTCTGGTTCCTGCTGATGGGCGGGGTACGCCCGGTCTTCGAGCTCCAGTCCAAGCGGCGGCACGGCGGTGCTCCCGACTCCGACGCGGACCAGCTGGCCCGGCTGACGGACGCTCCGGCCTGGCTCTGGCTGTTCCTCTTCCACGCGGTGTCGCTCTGCTCGCTCATCGGCGGCGGGCGCTGGCTGCTGGGGATCTGACCGGCTCCATCCGGGGCCTCCCGGCGGGGGACACGCCCCGGGAGGCCCCCGGCCCGTCGGGGAGCCCCCTGCCGGACCGGCCCTCAGGCCTCGCACCCGGCACGAACCGGACCAGCGTGAGGTGCGGTGCTCCGCCCCTCACGCCCGGCACGGCGGGCAGGCCCTCAGGGCCTAAAGTGAAGGCATGACCGAAAGTTCCGCGCACCCCGCCCTCTGGCCCGCCCCCCACGCGAGCGGCCCCGTCGACGCGACCGTCACCGTGCCCGGTTCCAAGTCGGTCACCAACCGCGCGCTGGTCCTGGCGGCCCTCGCCGCCGAGCCCGGCTGGCTCCGCCGCCCGCTGCGTTCGCGCGACACCCTGCTGATGGCCCAGGCGCTCCGCGCGATGGGCGTCGGCATCGAGGAGACCGTGTCGTCGAGTTCGGCGGCGGCACCGGGCGACCCGGACGTCACGGGTGAGGCCTGGCGGGTCATTCCCGCCGGGCTGCGCGGCCCGGTCACGGTCGACGTCGGCAACGCCGGTACGGTCATGCGCTTCCTGCCCCCCGTCGCCACCCTCGCGGACGGCCCGGTCCACTTCGACGGCGACCCGCGTTCGTACGAGCGTCCGCTGCACGGCGTCATCGACGCGCTGCGCGCGCTGGGCGCCCGGATCGAGGACGGCGGGCGCGGTTCGCTCCCGCTGACCGTGCACGGCGCGGGTGCGCTGGAGGGCGGTCCGGTACGGATCGACGCCTCCGCCTCCTCCCAGTTCGTCTCCGCGCTGCTGCTCTCCGCCCCCCGGTTCAACCAGGGCGTGGAGGTACGGCACGTGGGTTCGTCCCTGCCGTCGATGCCGCACATCCGGATGACGGTGGAGATGCTGCGCGCGGTCGGCGCCCGGGTCGACGAGCCCGAGACGGGCGGCGAGCCGGACGTCTGGCGGGTAGCCCCCTCCGCGCTGCTCGGCCGGGACCTCACGATCGAGCCCGACCTCTCCAACGCCCAGCCGTTCCTGGCCGCCGCCCTGGTGACCGGCGGGCGCGTCACGGTGCGTGACTGGCCGGAGCGCACCACGCAGCCCGGGGACGCGCTGCGCGAGCTGTTCACGGCGATGGGCGGTTCGTGCGAGCTGACGCCGCAGGGCCTCACCTTCACCGGGTCGGGCCGCGTCCACGGCATCGACGCGGACCTCAGCGAGGTCGGCGAGCTGACGCCGGGCATCGCGGCCGTCGCGGCGCTCGCCGACTCCCCCTCCACGCTGAGCGGTGTCGCCCATCTGCGGCTGCACGAGACGGACCGGCTGGCGGCGCTCACCAAGGAGATCAACGAGCTCGGCGGTGACGTCACGGAGACCGCGGACGGCTTGCACATCCGGCCGCGACCGCTGCGCGGCGGGGTGTTCCACACCTACGACGACCACCGGATGGCGACGGCGGGCGCGATCATCGGGCTGGTGGTGCCCGGGGTGGAGATCGAGAACGTGGGGACGACCGCGAAGACCTTGCCGGACTTCCCGGACATGTGGACCGGCATGCTCGGTGCCGGAGCCTAGAGAATGCGCCGCTACGGGAAGAACCCCGACGAGGACGACATCCGCGTCCGTCCGAACCGCAAGGGCAACCGCCCCCGCACCCACACCCGGCCCAAGCACGAGGACGCCGAGGACGGCATGGTCCTCACGGTCGACCGGGGCCGGCTGACGTGCCTCGTCGAGGGGCGGACGGTCGTCGCGATGAAGGCCCGCGAGCTGGGCCGCAAGGCAGCCGTGGTCGGGGACACCGTGTCGATCGTCGGGGATCTCTCCGGCGACAAGGACACCCTGGCGCGCATCGTCCGTATCGGCGAGCGCCGCTCGGTGCTGCGGCGCACCGCCGACGACGACGACCCGTTCGAGCGGGTGGTGGTGGCCAACGCCGACCAGCTCGCCATCGTCACGGCGCTCGCGGACCCGGAGCCGCGCCCGCGCATGATCGACCGGTGCCTCGTCGCCGCGTACGACGGCGGACTGACTCCGCTCCTGGTGCTGACCAAGTCCGACCTGGCCTCCCCGGACAAGCTCCTGGAGGCGTACACCCCGCTGGGCGTGCCGTTCATCGTCACCAACCGGGACGAGCTGGCCAACGGCGACGCGGCCGACCGGGTGCGCGAGCAGCTGAACGGCAAGATCACCGCCTTCGTCGGGCACTCCGGGGTCGGCAAGACCACGCTGGTCAACGCCCTGGTGCCGGAGGACCGGCGGCGTACGACGGGCCATGTCAACGCGGTCACCGGGCGGGGCCGGCACACCACCACGTCCGCGCTGGCGCTGCCGTTGCCGGACGGGGCGGGGTGGGTGGTCGACACCCCGGGCGTGCGCTCGTTCGGGCTGCACCACATCGACCCGTCCCGGGTCATCAACGCGTTCCCCGACCTCCAGCCCGGCACCGAGGACTGCCCGCGCGGCTGTACCCACGACGACAACGCGCCGGAGTGCGCGCTCGACGCGTGGGTGGCCGGCGGGCACGCCGATCCGGCGCGGCTCTACTCACTGCGCAGGCTGCTGGCGACGCGCGAGCGGCGCGAGGGCGACTGAGCGGGACCGGGCCCACCGTCACCCGCACGTGGGCCCGCCACGACTCGCGCACGTTTGCGACCGTACGGGCGTGGTAGGGGCATAATCGCAGCGAGCAGACGGACCCGGTGACCGACGCGGAGGACTACGGACGATGGCGTGGCTGCTGGTCGTGGTCGCGGGGCTGCTGGAGACCGGCTTCGCCGTGTGTCTGAAGCTGTCGCACGGTTTCACCCGGCTCTGGCCGACGATCGCGTTCGCCGCGTTCGCGCTCGCCAGCTTCGGCCTGCTGACGCTCTCGCTGCGCAAGCTCGACGTGGGCCCGGCCTACGCGGTGTGGACCGGTATCGGGGCAGCGGGTACGGCCATCTACGGCATGATCTTCCTCGACGACGTGGTGTCCGTCCTCAAGCTCGTCTCGATCTCGCTGGTGATCATCGGCGTGATCGGCCTCCAGCTCTCCGGCTCGGCGCACTGACCGCGGCGCAGGTGTCCGCCGACCGGGTGGCTCCGGGCCGTGTGGCCCCGCGCGGACCAGGCTGGATACTGTGACCGCATGTCCGACTACCACGATGATCTGCGTCTCGCCCACGTACTGGCGGACGCCGCCGACGCGGCGACGATGGACCGGTTCAAGGCCCTCGACCTCAAGGTGGAGACCAAACCGGACATGACTCCGGTGAGCGAGGCCGACAAGGCGGCCGAGGAGCTGATCCGGGGCCATCTGCACCGGGCCCGCCCGCGCGACGCGATCCTGGGCGAGGAGTACGGGCTGGAGGGCACAGGCCCCCGCCGCTGGGTGATCGACCCGATCGACGGGACGAAGAACTACGTACGCGGGGTGCCTGTCTGGGCGACCCTGATCTCGCTGATGGAGGCGGGCGAGAACGGTTTCCAGCCGGTGGTCGGCGTGGTCTCCGCTCCGGCGCTGAGCAGGCGCTGGTGGGCGGCGAAGGGGTCCGGCGCGTACTCGGGGCGCAGTCTCACCTCCGCGACCCGGATCGAGGTCTCGAAGGTCGGGCAGATCTCGGACGCCTCCTTCGCGTACTCCTCGCTGACCGGCTGGGAGGAGCAGGGCCGGCTGGACGGTTTCCTCGACCTGTCGCGGGCTTGCTGGCGGACGCGGGGTTACGGCGACTTCTGGTCGTACATGATGGTCGCCGAGGGGGCCGTGGACATGTGCGCGGAGCCCGAACTCTCGCTCTGGGACATGGCGGCCACCGCGATCGTGGTGCAGGAGGCCGGCGGCAGCTTCACCGGCCTGGACGGCGTCCCCGGCCCGGGCGGCGGCAACGCGGCGGCGTCGAACGGCCTGCTCCACGACGAGCTGCTGGGCTATCTCAACCAGCGTTACTGACGACTGCGCCGTCCCGGCCGGGGTGCCGACCCGGCCGGCGGAGCGCCAAGGGCGCCCGGGGCGCGAGGAGGGTGCGCGCGCACGCCCTGTGGCTGCCTCGCGCACCTCTTGTCGGGTCACGGGCTGGGTGTCATCCTGAAACCCCCGCTTGTGAACTTGTGAATCGGCTCACTTTCCGGCCGGTCCACCAAGGAGGTGCCCCCTCATGCTGGTCCGAGACGCCATGACCACCGTGGTGCTCACCATCGGCCCCACCCACACACTCCGTCAGGCAGCCGCGCTGATGTCGGCCCGCCGCGTCGGGGCCGCCGTCGTCCATGATCCGGACACCTGCGGATTCGGCATCATCACCGAACGCGACATCCTCGACGCGGTCGGCCTGGGCCAGGACCCGGACCGCGAGTACGTCTCCGGCCACACCACCACGGACGTGGTCTTCGCCGCCCCCGCCTGGACCCTGGAAGAGGCCGCCGAGGCCATGACGCACGGCGGGTTCCGGCACCTGATCGTGCTGAACGAGGACGGCCCGGTGGGCCTGGTGTCGGTCCGCGACATCATCCGCTGCTGGGCCCCGGTGCGCCGCCGTCATCAGGTCGAGCTGGCCGGCTGAGCGAGCCTCCCGGGGCGCCCGAACGGCGGGACGGGCCGGACACCGCGCGTG
>NZ_JBSFVR010000329.1:0-8226 GCF_053592415.1 Streptomyces sp. NPDC002690
CAGGTGCCCGGTTCCTGCTGCCGCCACCGCCACGTCCCGATGTCGTCACCCTCGAACGTGACGCCGGGCGCGATGTAGGGCAGGACACCGTCGGCCTCGACCAGGTCGGCGAGCACCCGGAAGTGACGCTGCCAACTCAGCGGCCACGGGCGGTTCCAGTCCGAGTCGACCGCTGCCAGCTGCTCCGCGCGCTTCGCTGCCCGCTGCGGGTCCTTCCCCAAGCCGCCCTTCCGCCGGAGGTTGGCCATGTGCTGTCCGATGGGCACCATCGCCTCGCCCTCGCCCCACACGGCGTCTTGACGGGGTGCGAGGTGCCCGGTGGCCCGCCGGAAGGAGCGGAGCGCGGCGAGTTTGGCCTCCCAGGCCTCTTCGCCCGACTCCCAGAGCATCCCGGCCTCCGGGCCGTCCAGGAGGACCTTGCGCCGGTCCTCCAGCTCCCCGGCCCGCAGGGCCTTGCGCTGCTGGTGCGCCCACCGCCCGAGCGGGAAGTCCTTCGTGACGCCGACCTCGACCTCGGTGTCGCACGGGACGGCGTGGACGCCGGTGATCTCGTTCTGGGCCCGCCACCGGATGAAGGCCTGGTAGCCCTCCAGCCAGGGACTCCGGCCGGTAGACCCGCGTACGGAGGAAGGCGGCGATGGTCGCCGCGTCGCGCGGGCTGGAGAAGTGGAGCAGAGCCGTTTCGGCGGCGGCCTGCGTGTCGTCGTCCTCCTGGCCCTCGCCGTCACCCGCGCCGCCGGTCCCCACGATCCGCCCGTCCTCGTCACGCCGGACGTCGAGGCTCTGGTGGGCGCCCTTCACCAGGCCACGGCAGAGAACAGTCACCTACGTCGGCAGCTCGTCGACCGCCATGCGGTCGTGCGTGTGCTGCCTGCGCAAACGCCCCCCGACAGGTAGCCGGTCAGCTGCCGCAGGTACACCCATCGGCCGCCAGCCAGGACAGCCCATGAACCCGGTCAGCCTCCAAGTGCACCTGCGTGAGATCGATGTCCCTCCGCAGCGCGGCAGGACCTCGGCGGTCCGGAAGGCGGCGCACGGCGGGGCTGCCCTACTCGGTCGGCAGACGGAGCATCGGTTCGAAGGCCGTGTCCTCCTCGCCCTGGACCGAAGGGAGGAAACCGTCCGGGACGGTGCGGGCGGCCGTGGTGAGGAGGCGGGCCAGGACCTCGGGTTCGGTGGCCGGGGGAAGGCGGAGGGCGGCGAGGAGGCGGTCGCGGACCCCGGGGTGGTCCGGGTTGTCCTCAAGGTAGTCGGCGTTGAGCGCGGGGGGACGGAAGCCGGCCAGGGCGTCGTGCCAGGAGGGGAGGACGATGGCCAGGGTCAGGGCCTCGGCGAGGGACTCCGCGATGAGGGAGGCCTGGCCCTCGGAGTCGGTGTAGAGGACGGGGCGGACGCGGTCGGAGCCGGCCGGGCCGCAGAGGTAGTGGGTGCCTCCCGCGTTGCAGCCGGCCACGGGCTCCACCGGGAGACCGGCCGGCAGTGCGATCGACTCGATGGGGTCGGTCCGCGTGAGATCGAACTCGCCGTCGCAGGCGAGATACGCCTCGACCTCGGGGTCGGCGGCGATCCGGCGGAGCATGGCCTCGTCGGAGAGCGCGGCCGGATTGAGGCCGCGGGCGGCCTCGAGGGACAGGGGGTGACCCGCGAGGATGTGGCGGACGGTGTCGACGGGGACGGGCCGCCCGTAGTCCTCCTCGAAGTGCGCCTGGACGGCCTCGGGGGAGCGATCGGTGAGGAGGCGGAAGAGGTGCCCGGAGCCGTCCGGGTCCGGGCTGCCCGAGGGGAACTCGATGCCCGAGCCGGTGCGCCAGGCGCTGCCGCCGGCCTCCCACCACAGGCAGGCGGTGACCCGCAGGGCGCCGAGGCCCTCGTCGACAAAGGCCGGGTCGTCCAGGAGCGGGCGCAGCGCGGCGGGCACCTCGTCGATGACACCGGGCCAGACCTGTTCGTCGTCCGTGCCGTACGGGCTCATCTCCGACTCGTGGTCGAAGCCGCGGACGAGCACACCGGCCGGGGTGAAGAGGACGGAGAAGTCGTCACCCGAGCCGTTGTCCATCAGGGCCGCCTCCGTCCCCGGCCCCCAGGTGGTGGAGAAGGAGTAGCACGAAAACCGCGGGTCGCGGCAGATCGCCTGGTCCAGCACGGCCAGCGCGCGCAGGTGCGCGCGGAGCTCGGCGGGGTCCGGGAGGAGAGCGGCGGTCGTGTGCACGGTGTCCATGGGCTCATGTAAGCAGCCGCCTCTGACATCCAGGGCGGCGGTTCGGTCACACCCGCTCTCTCACTCAGGGAACGAAAAGGTTGCCAGGCGGTATTGATCGGTGCGGTCGAACGCCCGTCGATACGGTCAGCCCATGGAAAACCTGCCCGAGAACGTGGACCGCCACATCCTGGACCACCGGATCATCCTTGCGCTCACGGCGATCAAGGACGCGTCCGGCTGCTCGCTCCATGAGGCGATCGACATCTTCGAGGTGCGGTACGAAGAGCTCCGCCTCAACCGGCCGGATGACTTCCGTGTGAGCCGCGAGGAGTACGGGCGCCACGTGTGCACCTGACCTGGCGGCCCACCAGGCCGGTCAATCTCACCTGGCAATCAGTCAAGATCACCTGTCAGAGGTCAGTCGGGACCGGCCGTCGGTCCGGAGGCCATCCCTCCTCGGCCCGCCGCGTCTGTTTGTTCGGGCCCGCGGCTGCGCGCGGTTGGCCGCGCGGACGGCTGTGTGGCCGACCGGGCGCCTGCCCGGGGGCGAGTACGAGTGCGTCCCGTACGAGGGGCCGGGCGGCCCGGGCAGCCCGGATGTCCGGCGGTGTCTGCGACGGCCTCCAGTGGCCCCACCCCTCGATCGGGTCACGGCTCGCGGGCGTCCTGGGAAGGAGGAACGACGCCCAGACGCATCGACGGCGCCCTTGGGGAGCGTGTTTCAGCGGTTGCGCGTGAAGGTGTCGAGTTCACAGCTGTCGGGGTCGCCCACGTACTCGTAGAGGTGTGGATTCTCGCGACTGCCGCTGACGTGAAGACCGTCTCCGTAGTACCCACCGCTGACAGCACTGTCCCAGTAGCCGCTGATCTTGTGGAAGGTGAAGTCGACAGGCCAATCGAGGCCGTCGCCGGGAGTCAGCTCCCAAGTTCCGCTTCCGGTTCTGCTCTGCGGTTCACCAGTGGCGTCTTCAAGACTTGTGGGCCACCCGAGTGTGGTGAACGTCCCGTCGCTGCTGAGAGTCAGGCGTCCGACAGCGCTTTGATAGGTGCCGACCAGGTCCTTCGTGCTGAGTCCCTCCGGCCGCTGGCCCGCCCCTGGGCATGGGGAGTAGCGGCCGCAGCCAGTCGCACCCGCCGATGCCGCCAGGATCAGCGTGCATGCCAGACCGAACAGTCTTCGGTTCATATCCCGCCCCCACCCAAGAGACCTAACTCGTTGCAGTCTCCCAGTGAGCCTCTCGGGCCTTGCACGGGGTCTCGCCTGTCGAGAGCCGTTTCGGAAAGCAGCGCCGTGAGCCCGATCGGGACAGCGAGCCACCGCCACGCACCGTGGAAGGAGACGGGCACCCAGCTCACCCAGGCGACCTGCATCGCACCGAGCACCAGATTGCCTGGTCTTTTCGTGTTTCCACCTGATGTTCTGTGGGGTTGTGTCAGGGGCGGGCCTGTCAAACGAGCAGTGTATCTGGGGTTGTTGAGGGCTACTGACGTGCTGCGGAGAGCCGGCCGTCGAAGGTGATGTCGAAGGCGTTCAAGGCTGTCTTCCAGCGCATGGTCCAGCGGGCCTGGCCCTTGCCGGTCGGGTCGAGCGACATGATCGCCATGTAGACGCACTTCAAGGCGGCTTGCTCGTTCGGGAAGCGGCCGCGGGCCTTGACCGCCCGTCGGATTCGCGCGTTGACGGACTCGATGGCGTTCGTGGTGCAGACGATGCGGCGGATCTCGGTGTCGAGGCGGAGGAGCGGGGTGAACTCCTCCCACGCGTTTTCCCAGAGCCGGACGATTGCCGGATACTTCTTGCCCCACGTGTCGGCGAACTCGGCGAACCGCTCAAGGGCCGCGTCCTCGGTCGCCGCGGTGTAGACGGGCTTGAGGAGCTTGGCGATCTTGTCCCAGTCCTGGCGGGCGGCATAGCGGAAGGAGTTCCGCAGCAGGGGGACCACGCAGGTCTGCACGATCGTCTTCGCCCAGACGGTCTCGACCGCGTCGGGCAGCCCCTTCAGCCCGTCGCAGACCAGCATGAGGACGTCGTTCACGCCGCGGTTCTTGATCTCGGTGAGGATGTGCATCCAGTGCGGCACCCTCGCCGCCGTCGCCGGCCCACAGCCCGAGGATGTCCTGTCGGCCCTCGGTCGTGACGGCCAGGCCAACGTAGATGGGCCGGTTCGCCACGGCGCCGTCGCGGATCTTCACGTGGATGGCGTCGATGAAGACCACCGGGTAGACCGCGTCCAGGGGCCGGTTCTGCCACTCGGCCATGCCGTCGAGGATCTTGTCCGTGATCGTGGAGATTGTCTGGCGCGACACCTCGGCGCCATAGACCTCGGACAGGTGGGCCTGGACCTCACCGGTCGTCAGGCCCTTCGCGGCGAGCGAGATGACCATCTCGTCGACGCCGGAAAGGCGTTTCTGCCGCTTCTTGACGATCTTCGGCTCGAAGGAGCCCTCGCGGTCGCGGGGCACGGATATTTCCACCGGGCCGACATCGGTCAGCACGGTCTTGGCCCGGGTGCCGTTGCGCGAGTTGTCGCCGTTCTTCCCGGCGGGATCGTGCTTGTCATAGCCGAGGTGGTCGGTGATCTCGCCCTCGAGAGCGGACTCCAGGAGCCGCTTGGTCAGCTGCTGGAGCAGCCCGCCCTCGCCGGTCAGCTTGCAGGCCCTCGGGCCTGGGCCCGACTCACGAGCTCGTCGATCAGCAGGTCGTCCATGGACGTCGGCACCACGGCCTCAGACGGCTCGACGGTCTCGGCCTCGGTCACGTTGTTGCTGGTCATCGATGCATCTTCCATGATCGGGAGTTACACCGAACGTTTTACAGTCCCTTCCAAGCACTGCCACCCGTAGCCCGCGGAACGTGAGCGGGCGGCGAGACGGTGGTCGTGAAGGAGGCTGAGGGCGGTCAGTCCGAGTCGTACCAGTGAGCGACGGGGCGCTCCGGGCAGGCACGACACTCGAAGATGTACACCGAGCCCACACTGCCCACGTCAAGCCCGGTGGGGTCCACCGGGACTGCCCGACCGTCGTCCTCGTCTCGGTCCTCCAGTGGCAGCCAGATGCGCCACGAGGCTCCGTCGCATTCCCAGCTCGACACGGTGAGCAGGTGGTCCATGCGGCGGCCGCACCCCTCGCAGTCCACCCATCCCTGACCTGTGAACCAGGACGGATACCCGCCGATTTTGATGCCCGGCGCCTCGGCGAAGCCGGAGAAGGACTGCAGCGGAATCGCCTCCTGCAGTCGGCGGAAGTCGTCCTGCCATTCGTCGGCCAGGTCTTCCGGCAGATCCCAGCTCGGGTATTCCGTCACCCGCTCCGGGTGGACCACGCACGGCGCCGGAACATGCCGACGGGCCGCTGCCGGATCCGTTGGCGGTGCCGGGAGCACGGCCCGTGCGGCGGCGGAGTCGTGCCAGAACACCACCGGCCACGGTGACGCGGGAAACTCGTGGTTGAACGGGCACCAGAGCACCTGCAAGACATCCGTGCCCTCGGGGAAAGACACCACGCCGGACGGCAGGTCCGCGCGGAAGGCCTGCACGACCGGCACCAGCGGCACCCTGGAGCTGCCCGGCAGGCCGCTGCCCAAGTCTTGGTGCATTTGAGTACAGACCGGCCAGGCCTCGTCTACCAGCCACAGCAACGGCCCGCCCACGGAGCTCTCAGTGCTCGACGGCACCCCCGCCTCGGGTGCAGACGCACTGTGTCCCGCGCCCACGCGGCGAGCCCTGGAACGAACCTCACCACGTCCACGGGACGTGGCGGCGTCCGCCGTCTCGCCACGCCTATCCCGAGGTCCGAGCCCATCAGATGATCATTCATGGAGGAACTCTGCCAGACGGTGCCTGAGCGTTGTACTTGGCCGGACGGGCCTACTGCAACGGCACAGCTGAACGGCATCTGAGCGATCGTTGCTCGCCCCGGGCCTCCCCTGGGTCCGGGGCGTGGCCGTTGGGTCCGGAGATCGGCGTACAGCGCTTATGGGGCGTTCGGTCCGCCGGGGCGGGGCGTCCGGCGCCCCTCCGAGGTCCCCTCCGAATCGAAGGGACCGGCGGTCTACCTCGGGCCGGCTCCGTCCCGGAACTCTTCTCTTCCCGAGAGCCCAGGGGGTCTCTCAGGGAAGTAGTCGGCGGCCCGTGGCCCCCTTGTCCGGGGCGTTGAGCTGGGGTTTCCGCGTGGCGCCTCCGACGTGCTGCGAGACTTGGAACGGGACTGCGCGGGACGGCCGGCTGTGAGGCGGGACCCGTGTTCTGCCTGGTGGACGGGTGCGGCTGTGAGGTGTGAGGCAAGGCTGTGAGGTTCGCGGAGCCGTTCGTGCGTGTCCTCTGACAGGAGATCTTGACCGATTGACATGTGACTTTGACCGGCTCCGGTTTCAGGCTAAGGGCTGTCCCGCAACTGCTGGTCACAGGTGAGATGATCTTGGTGTGGCTGGTGTGATCACGGCACCAGAGCCGTCTTGGATACGTCCGTTCAGTGGACTGAGCCCGCGCTGCTTCGGCAAGTTGGTGACCGCGGTGAAGCGCGAGAGTGCAGCCGAACCACGGACGGGGCGTCCGTGGGGCCTGTCACTTGAGGACCGTATTCTGTTGGTCGCGGCCTACTGGCGCACCAACTTGACCGTGTGCCAACTGGCCCCGTTGTTCGGGATTTCGAAGTCGGCTGCTGACCGGATCATCGACCGCATCGGCCCTCTGCTGGCCTTGCCGCACGACGCCGGTTCGCGAGGGCACTGTGCTGATCGTGGACGGGACGCTGGTGCCCACCCGCGATCACGCGGTGGCCGAGCAGTCGAAGAACTATCGGTACTCCACCAATCACCGGGTCGTCATCGATGCCGACACTCGCCTGGTCGTTGTGGTCGGACGACCGCTGCCAGGCAACCGGAACGACTGCAAGGCGTGGGAGGAATTGGGGGCAAAGACAGCGGTCGGCCGGACGACCTTGATAGCTGATGGCGGCTGTCCAGGAACCGGATTGATCATGCCGCACCGCCGCACCGCCGCACCGCCGCACGCAGGGCGAGGAACTACCCGCCTGGAAGCGGGAGCACAACCGCTCACACAAGCAGGTCCGTGCACGAGTGGAGCACGTCTTTGCCCGGATGAAGACCTGGAAGATTCTCCGCGACTGCCGACTCAAGGGCGACGGTGTCCACCACGCCATGCGCCGCGTCGCCCACCTGCACAATCTCAACCTTGCTGGATAGGACCGTGGCCGTACTCAGGCAGGTCGCTCACCAGCGTCCGCCAGCGGAAGGCGCGCCATGTGCCGCGGCCACTGCGCGCCCACCTGTTCCACCACAGCGGCCCGGAACGCTTCCAGAAGGACGCATCCGGGATACGTCCCAAACGCTCCATACTTCCAGCGGTAGTAGCACGACCAGTAGCTCACCACGCGCCGCTCCGTGCGCGCGAAGAAGGCCGGATTCCGAGCGATGAACTCCCCATAGAGGCGGCGCTGTGCCGAGCCCGGGACCGTGAGCCCGGGAAGCCCCCGGCCGATCGCCTCAAGGATCTCCAGCACGTATTCGCCGGCCAACTGCACCACGAACGGGACCACCCACGGCTCGCCCGACGCCACCATCTGCTCGAGGTGCCGCTGGCGGACCCAGCCATCGTGGTGTCGGGAGTACAGGCAGTGCAAAATCACCTGCTGGGTTCCGGCCAGGGGACGCCCCAAGTCGGCGCCGGGCTCCTCGTTGTAGATGCGCGACGGGATGGCGACGGTCTCGCCCTGCACCTCGACCTCGAAGGGCGTCATAGGCGCGAGCCTGGCCTCCGGCATGACCGCTAGGACACTCTGCACGTCACCGACAAGACGCGTCGGAAACGCGGCCACCAGGGCATGGGCGACGTTCGAAGGATCCCGAGGCAGCTGCACAACAGGAGGATAGGCGGCGAACCTCTCGGTCTCTCAACCGCTCGCCTCAACGTTGCGGGGCAGCCCTTAGGCGGCCTGATGCGCTGCCGGGTCATACGCCAGGGCCCCGGCCGAACTCCCCCGCGGCTTTTAGGACACGGGGGGGGACG
>NZ_JBSFVR010000330.1:0-8200 GCF_053592415.1 Streptomyces sp. NPDC002690
CGAAGTCCTTCCGGACGGACGGGCGTTCGGTCCGGACCGTGCGCGCGGTGGACGGCATCGACCTGACGATCGGGGCCGGGGAGACGGTCGCACTGCTGGGCCGCAACGGCGCCGGGAAGTCGACCACCATCGGAATGCTGCTGGGGCTGGACGAACCCGACGAGGGGGAAGTGGAGTTGTTCGGCCACTCCCCCGAGCGGTCGGTGCGGGCGGGGCTGGTCGGGGCGATGCTCCAGGAGGGCCGGCCGATTCCCCGGGTGACCGTAAGGGAGTTGGTCGAGTTCGTGGCGTCCACCTATCCCGCGCCGATGGAGTTGGACGAGGTCCTCGGGCTCGCGGACGCCTCGGCGTTCGCGGACCGCCGGGTCGACAAGCTCTCCGGCGGCCAGACGCAGCGGGTCCGCTTCGCCGTCGCGCTGGCGGGCAATCCCCGGCTGCTCGTGCTGGACGAGCCGACCGCCGCGCTGGACGTGGAGGCCCGGCGGGCGTTCTGGGACTCGATGCGCGCCTACGCGGAACGCGGCAACACCGTGCTCTTCTCCACGCACTACCTGGAGGAGGCGGACGAGAACGCCGCCCGGATCGTCGTCCTCGACCGGGGGCGGATCGTCGCGGACGACAGCGGGGACGGAATCCGGGGCGCCGTGGGAGGCGGTCTCGTCGGGATCGATCTGGTGGGCGGCAACGCCGACGGGCTGGACCGCCTGCCGGGCGTGACAGGCATCGAAGTCCGGGGCGGGCGGGCCCTGTTGCGGTCGTCGGACCCGGACGCGACCGTCGTCGCGCTGGCCGGGGCGGGAGCGGTGCGCGGACTGGTCGTGTCGCGCGCCACGCTGGAGGACGCGTTTCTCGCCCTGACCGCGGGTCCCGCCGAGACCTCCGAGGAGGCACGCTGATGTACGCGTACGTGATGCTGGAAGTCCGCCGGACCCTGCGGGACGGCGCGTTCCTGATCTTCGGGACGGGGATGCCAGTACTGATGTACCTGCTCTTCACCAACGTGGGCGACACCTCGGGGGGCGGTGCGGGCGCCGACGACTGGCGGGCGTACACCATGACCGGCATGGCCGCGTACGGGGCTCTCGGCTCGGCGATGGCGGTCGGTACGGGGATCGCGTCCGACAAGTCGCTGGGCTGGCTGAAGCAGTTGCGGATCACTCCGCTCGCCCCGTCGCGGATCGTGGTGGGCCGGGCCGTCAGCGGTTCGGTGACCGTCCTTCCCGCGGTGGTCGGGGTGCTGCTGGCGGGATTCCTGGTGAACCGCATCCAACTCGGCTGGTGGCAGTGGGCGTTGCTGGTGGCGTTGCTGTGGGTGGGCACGCTGCCGTTCACCCTGCTCGGCATCGGCAACGGCTACCGTCTCACCCCGCAGGGCACCGGAGTGGTCAACATCACCTGCATGACGGGGTTCGCGGTGATCGGCGGGCTGTGGTTCCCCCTGGACTCCCTGCCCGGCCCGCTGCGGGCCGTCGGCGCCCACACTCCCGCGCACGGCTTCGCCGATCTCGGCTGGACGACGGTCGCCGGACACGCTCCGCATCTCTCCTCGATCGCCGAACTCCTGGTGTGGACAGCGCTCTTCGGGGGCTACGGGGTCGTTTCGTACCGGCGTGCGGCGAGGACCCCGTGAAGGCGGACACCGCACCCGCCCAGGGCCCCGGCAGCGCGGAGCACCTCGGCCACGCGTGCGCGGAGCACCCGCACGGCCCGGACTGCGCGGAGCACCCGCCGAGCCTTTGGCGGCGCCCCCGGAGCCGGCGACCGGAGGGCCCGGGGCCGTACGCGCTGATGCCGTGGCTGCTGCTCGGGCTCGGAGCCTTCTCCAACCTCTGGAAGGGCGAGACCCCGAACCCCTGGGTGGGTGCGGTGGGCGTCCTGCTGTTCAACTCCCTCTACGTCCAAGTGGTGTTCCGCAGTTTCGTCCCCGCGCGGCGCCGGACCCCCCTCTCGTACGCGCTGCTCGGCACGATGGCGGCCGTCACGTTCGGGCTGGCGATCGGGTACGGCGGGAGATGGCTCCTCTTCTTCCCGCTGCTCTCACTGGCGTGCGGCACGATCCTGCGCAACCGGCAACTCAGCTGCGCGCTCATCGGCCTGTCCGCCTGCGGCGTGGCCGTCGCCGCGTGGCGCGGTGACCACGCGGTCGACCCGTGGACCATCGGTTACGGGACGTTCCTCTCCGGCGCGGTGACGGCGGCGATCCTCGCCCTCTCGGAGACCGTGCGGGAACTGCGCGACACCCAGGCCGAATTGGCCCGGGGCGCGGTGGAGCGGGAGCGCCTGAGGTTCTCCCGCGACCTGCACGACCTACTGGGGCACACCCTGTCGGTGATCGTGGTGAAGTCGGAGGCGGCCCGCAGGCTGGCCCCCCGGGACCTGGACGCGGCGCTGGGCCAGATCGCGGACATCGAGTCGGTCGGCCGCCAGGCGCTCACCGAGGTCCGGGAAGCGGTGACGGGGTACCGCGAGGGCAGCCTCGCCGGTGAACTGGACCGTGCCGTATCGGCGTTGACCGCCGTCGGTATCGAGGGGGCCGTGCACCGCACCGGGCCACCGGTCTCCCCCCGTACCGAGGCGCTGCTGGGCTGGGTGGTGCGCGAGGCGGTGACGAACGTCGTGCGGCACAGTGGCGCGGCCCACTGCGTGTTCTCCGTCACCTCCGGGGGCGAGCGGGTGGTGCTGACGGTCACCGACGACGGGCCGTCCGGCGAGCAGAGTGGCCAGGGTGGCCGGAAACCCTCGGGCGACCACCGGGGGCCCGGGGCGGGCGGCGAGGAGCTCTCGTACGCGTACGGCGGTACGGGCCTGGTGGGGCTCTCCGAGCGACTGGCGCTGGCCGGCGGCTCGCTGCGGGCGGGCCCCGGTCCGGACGGCGGGTTCGTCGTACGGGCGGAGCTGCCCGGGGAGCCGGGGCGGTGAGCGAGGACGGGTGCACGTGTGTCCGGCGTCACCTCGAACACCGGTACGTCGGTGGCACACTGACACGATGGTGCCGCTGACCACGATCCCGGAACCGATAACGGCCGACCCTCCCCACACGGCGGACCGTCCCGTGCTCACCCAGTCCTGGCTCGATCTGGCCTTCCTCCACTGGGCTGTCGACCCGGCCCTCGTCGCCCCGCTGCTTCCGGCCGGTACCCGGCCCGACACACTCGACGGCGTCACGTACGTCGGGCTCGTCGCCTTCCGGATGCACCGCGTGGGGTGGTTCGGTCTGCCCGGGGTCCCGTACCTCGGCTCCTTCCCGGAGACCAACGTCCGCCTGTACTCGGTGGACGGCCACGGGCGCCGGGGCGTGGTCTTCCGTTCGCTCGACGCCTCCCGTCTGCTTCCCGTCGCCGTCGGACGGAGCGCGTTCGGCCTGCCCTACGTGTGGTCGAAGATGGAGGTCCGGCGGGAGGGCGACACGGTGACGTACAGCAGCCGGCGGCGCTGGGGCGGGCCCGCCGACGCACACAGCAGGATCGCGATACGCATCGGTGAACAGGTCGGTGAGCCCTCGGAGCTCGAACACTTCCTGACAGCGCGCTGGGGCATGCACAGCACCTTCTTCGGCCGATCCCGCTACCTGCCGAACGCCCACCCCCGCTGGCCCCTGCACCGCGCCGAACTCCTCGACTGCGCCGAGAACCTCGTCGCCTCGGCGGGGCTGCCCGCACCGGTCGGCGATCCGGTCAGCGTGCTGTATTCGCCGGGGGTGCCGGTGCGGTTCGGGCTCCCGCCCCGCCGCCCGGCCGGCATTCCCACGCCCTGAGACGGGTGCCCGCACCGACTGCGTGGCAGCGCCGGGCGGTCATACTCTCTTCTCCGTGACCGAGATGCCGCAGGACCACCGGGCCGCCCCGTCCGTACGCGTATTGCTCGCCGAGGACCAGGGCATGATGCGGGGCGCGCTCGCCCTGCTGCTGGGAATGGAGCCGGACTTCGAGGTGGTCGCCCAGGTGGGGTCCGGGGACGAGATCGTGCCCGCGGCCCTCATCTCCAGGCCCGACGTGGCACTGCTCGACATCGAGCTCCCGGTGCACAGCGGCCTGGACGCCGCCGCCGACCTGCGGGAGCAGGTGCCTCAGTGCCGGGTGCTGATCCTGACGACGTTCGGCCGGCCCGGGTATCTGCGGCGGGCGATGGAGGCGGGCGCCTCGGGGTTCCTGGTCAAGGACGGACCGGTGGAGGAGCTGGCCGGGGCGATCCGCAGGGTGCTGGGCGGGGAGACCGTGGTCGATCCCGCCCTCGCGGCGGCGGCTCTCGGGGCAGGTCCGAGCCCGCTCACAGGCCGGGAGCGGGACGCCCTGAACGCGGCCTCCGGCGGGGCGACCGTGTCGGACATCGCGCGGCAGCTGCACCTCTCGGAGTCGACCGTGCGGAACTATCTCTCCTCGGCGATCGGCAAGACCGGCACCCGCAACCGCACGGAGGCGGCCCGGGCGGCCCGTCGCCAGGGCTGGCTCTGAGTCATCCCTGCGGGGCTCTGCCCCCGGCGGTCCCCCGTCCCGCCTTCGCGCCCGGCAGCCAGAGGAGCACCAACAGGGCCGCGGCCAGCAGCACCCCGGAGGCGGTACGGAAGGCGAGGGCGTATCCGGCGGTGAGATCGGCCGGGGTGGCCGAGTCGCCGGTGCGGGCGGCGGCGACGGTGGAGAGCACGGCGAGCCCGAGCGCCCCGCCCATCGTGCGGGAGGTGTTGACCAGGCCGGAGACGAGTCCGGCGTCCCCGGGCGCGGCGCCGGAGGTGGCGAGAGAGGCGAGCGGGGTCGAGACGAAGCCCATGCCGAAGGCCATCAGGACGCCCGGCAGCAGGATGCCGGCCGCGTAGTGACTGTCGGCGCTCATGGTGGACTGCCAGCCGAAGCCGGCGACCGTGAGCAGGATGCCGGTGAGGGCCATCGGCTTCGCGCCGGTACGCGCCATGAAGCGCGGGGCGAGTTTCGAGCCGAGGACGATCGCGGCGGAGGTGGGCAGCAGGGCGAGCCCGGCTTCCAGCGGGGTGTAGCCGAGGACGTTCTGCGCGTACACGGTCATGAAGTACCACATCGAGAAGGTGGCCGAGCCGAGGAGCAGCATCGCGGTGTTGGCCGAGGCCACGGCCCGTACCGCCAGCACCCGCAGGGGCATCAGCGGGGCGGCGGTGCGCCGTTCGACCAGTACGAACCCGCCGAGCAGGGCCACCCCGCCGAGCAGCGGGACGAGGGTCGCGGGGGCCGTCCAGCCGGCCGCCTCGGTCTGCACGATCCCGTACGCGAGGACGGCGAGGCCCGCCGTGACGAGGACGGCGCCCGGCAGGTCGATCCGGCGCCGTTCGCCGCCCCTGCCCTCGGCGAGCAGGAACGCGGCACCGGCCAGCACCAGGGCGCCGACGGGGACGTTGATCAGCAGGACCCAGCGCCAGGAGAGCAGGTCCGTGAGGACCCCGCCGATGAGCCCGCCGGCCGCGCCGCCGCCCGCGCCGACGGCCATCCAGGTGCCTATCGCACGGACGCGCGCCGGGCCCTCCGGAAGCGCGGCGGTGAGGAGGGTGAGGGTGGCCGGTGAGAGGACGGCGGCGCCGAGCCCCTGTCCGGCGCGGGCGGCCAGCAGCTGCCAGCCCTCCTGGGCGAGTCCGCCGGCGAGGGAGGCGGCGGTGAAGAGCCCGAGGCCGACGAGGAACATCCGCTTGCGGCCGAAGAGGTCGGCGGCCCGCCCGCCGAGCAGCATGAACCCCGCGAACGCGATCGAGTAGGCGTTGAGGACCCAGCTGAGCCCGGAGGCGCTCAGCCCCAGGTCGGTCCGCATCGACGGCAGTGCCACGTTGACGACCGACACGTCGAGCACGACCAGGAACTGACCGGTGCAGGCAGCGACGACCGCCGCCCAGGTGCGGGGCCTCAGGCGGCGGGGAGCGGTGCGGGTGTCCGGGGACACGTCGTCCAGGGATACGTCTGTCATGTCCGCCATCGTCCCCGGCTCCGCACCGCGCGTACACGGCGCGAAGTCGCGAGCGGCCTCGGTCCTTGGGTCTACGACGCCCCCGGAGCCGCCGGTGGCAGCGGGCGGTACGGCGGCGGCGGCGGCGGCGGCCCACGGTATCTCCCGGAGCAGTTCCCCCTCGTCGTCGTACAGCTCCAGGCAGAAGGCGCCGTCGAAGCGGGTTCGCAGCAGCGCCGCGAGGTCGTCCAGCCGGTCGGCCTCGACCTCGCCGTTGATCAGGGTCTCGCGCTCGCTCGGCGGGTCCAGCTCGATCTCGCACCAGTCGGTGGTGACCTCGTACCCGTACCAGCTGGAGCTGCGTGATTCCCAGCCCGCCCGCTCGAACACCTCGACCACCGTGTCGGGGCCGAACCCGTGGACCACGCCGCACACGGTGCGCCTCCCGCCGCCGGGCGGGGAAACGGGAGCTGGTGCGGGTCGGGCCGGTGCGGGTCCGGCCGACGCGGTGGAGTCGCTGGTCATGGCGGTGAACGTAGCAACCGTTCGGGCGATCTCCGTCCGACGGGACCTCCGCACGGGACGTCTCCGGGGGCCGCAGCCTTCCGGAGACGCTCCGCTCACTCAGGCGGGACCGGGATCGAAGATCTCGTGCCCACCGACTCGGCGCCAGATGACGTGCGGCTCACCCGCCCGCACCTCGTCGCCGTACTGCCAGGTGGCGCGCCCGTCGGGCGCCCACCTCATCTCCATCACAGGGCGCCTGCCGATACCCGGTCTGACTCCCTGCACGGGCTTTACCCCGAGGCCCGTCCGGAACTGACCGCGGGCGACATCCGGGAGAAACCGTTCCTTGACGGTCTCCAGAAAGCGGCGTCTCTCCTCCGCTCCCAGCTTCTTGACGTCACGGTCGAAGCGTTCCGTTGTTTCGAAGGTCGGCAATAGGCCCCCAGGTGGCTGGATGTCAGAGGTTGTCGAGGTGCTCCAGGAAAGCGTCCTCGTCGGCGTGACGGGTGGTACGTCCGGCGTCGATGTCCTCATCGGCCTCGCGCTCGCCCGCCTGCCACCGCTCCGTCCAGAACCAGGTCTGGTCCGTGCGGATCTTCCTCAGTCCGTGGACCTCGACGATGCCCGCGTCGTTGACCTCGAACTCAAGCTCGTCTCCCGGGGAGACACCCAGCGCCTCGCGCACGCGGCCGGGCAGGGTCAGCTGCCCCTTCTCGCGCAAGCGGGTCTGGTACGCAGTCGTAGCCATGGTCGACCTCTCACCTCATCTTCCATGTCTGTTCCAGCTCTGAGACTACCCAGGAATTCGCAACATCGCGACTCTCCCATAGTCGAACTTTCCAATATTGCGACTCGCAGCCATGGGGACCTGCCCGGTATCGCCGGCGCGGCTTCCGGCGCCCGCACCGCCGCCACACCCCGCCCCGGCCGCACACCCCATCACCCCCCCACCACCACGAACCAGCCACCCCCAACCAGCCAATACCGCAGGTGAGTTCGAGCACCCTCACCCCGGGAATACCCCCGCCCCGATAAGCGTTCGGTATGCATGCACTTGGGGGGTACCTCCGGTGATGGCCGCTGCCCGGAAGGCGAACGTATGCGACGGACGACGAACGAACAGAACACCGGGGGAAGCCCCGGTCCGCTTCAGGAGATCAAGGAACCCAGGGGAGCGCTCGTCCCCGTACTGGCCTTCGCGGGCATCACCGTCGCGGTGATGCAGACCCTGCTCGTACCCGTCATCAAGGACCTGCCCACCCTTCTCCACACCGCCCAGTCGAACGCGACCTGGGTGATGACGGCGACACTGCTCGCCGGCGCGGTGTCCACCCCGATCATGGGGCGGCTCGGCGACCTGTACGGCAAGCGGCGGATGCTGATCGTCAGCCTCGCCGTGATGGTGATCGGCTCACTCGTCTGCGCCTTCACCGACGACCTCCTCATCATGATCGTCGGCCGGGCGCTCCAGGGATTCGCCATGGGTGCGATCCCGCTCGGCATCGGCATCATGCGTGACGAGCTGCCGCCGGAGAAGCTCGGCTCGTCGATGGCGCTGATGAGCTCCTCGATCGGAGTGGGCGGCGGGCTCGGTCTGCCCGCGGCGGCGCTGGTCGCCCAGCACGCCGACTGGCACGCGCTCTTCCTCGGTTCGGCCGGGATCGGTGTGGTGGCCCTGGTCCTGACGGTCTTCCTGGTGCCCGAGCCGCCGATGCGCGCGCCCGGCAGCTTCGACTACGTGGGCGCCTTCGGTCTCTCACTCGGCCTGGTCTCCCTGCTGCTGCCGATCACCAAG
>NZ_JBSFVR010000331.1:0-8199 GCF_053592415.1 Streptomyces sp. NPDC002690
GGGCGGCTGCGCGGGTCCTTCGCCAGGCACCCGGCGACCAGGCCCCTCAACTCGGCCGGTACGCCGTCGAGTCCGGGCTCCCCGCGGGCGATCCGGTCGGCCGTCCCCTCGGCGGGGCCCTCGGCGAACGGGGTGGCGCCGGTCGCCGCGTACGCCAGCAGCAGCCCGAGCACGAAGAGGTCGGACGCGGCCCCCACCTCGTGTCCGGCGAGCTGCTCCGGGGTGAGGTAGCCGAGCCGTACGGAGAGCTGCCCGCCCGGCAGCGCCTCGGCCGCGGCGGCACCGCCCAGCGGGCCGAAGGCGGTCAGCCGGGGGCCGTCGGCGGCCAGCAGCACCGTGTCCGGCGAGAGGCCCTGGAGGGCGGAACCGGTGGCGTGCACCCGGGCCAGCACCTCCGCGACACCCGCGCCGAGTATCCGTACCGCGCGCTCGGGCAGCGGACCCGCGACGGCGATGGCCTCGGCGAGCGTCAGCGCGGGAATGTAAGGGGCGGCCGTCCAGAGGCGCTCCGGGCCGGAGGCCGGCCCGTCGTCGTCGCCGGGGACGTCGAGCGGCGGCTGCACCCAGCCGCCGGCCAGCCGTTCGGCCGTGCGGACCTCGGCCAGGAAGCGGCGCCGGAAGGCGGGCAGCGCCGCGAGCTCCGGCCGGGCCGCGGTGATCAGCACCAGCTCCCCGGTGTCCGCGCCACGCGCCACGTAACTCACCGCGCTCGCCGTGCCCCGGTGACGGGCCAGCGCGGTGTACGGGCCGAAGCGCCGTGGATCGTCCTGACGCAGCGCCTCCATGGCGCACCCCCCTCGTGACCGTCACTCGGCACCTGACCGCCGATCCTAGGGGGTTCGCCACCGGAGGGAGCGGGCCGCCCCGTGCCGTCAGCCGTCGCTGTTCGGCTTCGTCCAGGGCCACTTGGGGCGGAAGCGCTCCCGTCCCTCGGGGGCGTACTCGTACAGCCAGCCGCGCTGGATGTGCAGCCGGGGGGTGTGTCCGGCGGGGACGCGGCGGTACGCGTGGACGGTCGGCGGACCGCCGTCCTCGGCCGGCACCGGCACCACGTACCACTTGGGCGGATGGCCGGTGGGGCCGGTGAGGACGGGCAGGACCCGGCCGTCCAGGGGACCGCCCTCGAAGGGGGTGTTCTCGCTTCTCACCCGGACAGTCTCGCCCACCGGACACCGGCGGCCCCCCGGGCCGGGCCGCCGGGCGCGACCAGCAGGGGCGGACACCGGCGGCCCGGGCCCGCCGGTCGCCGGATCAGGCCAGCAGGCCGGACTTCCGCCACAGCTTGCGGCTCACGCCGTTCATCACGCCGATGTCGTCGAAGAAGTCGGTGAGCCGCTTGGCGCCCGACTGCATGACCTCCTTGCGGTGGCCGCTCGCCTTGACCTGGGCCAGCGCCTCGCGGCGGTCGAGGCCCACGTTCTCGTAGACCTGCGGGTTGATGAAGCAGACCGAGAACACCCGGGCCGCCTCGCCCGAGGTCAACCGGGTCAGCTCCCGCTCCCAGCGGGGGGCCGTCACCATCTGGCGGCGGAGTTCCTCGCGGGCGTAGCGGACGTGCCGGGCCTCCTCCACGACGTGGATGCGGGTCACCCCGCGCACCAGGGTCTGGACGCGCTCGTCCGGGAAGGTCAGCCGCTGCATCCAGTCGAGGATCTCCTCGCCGAGCAGCGTCGCGGCGAACGAACCCGGCGTGGTGGACACGCTCTTCAGGACCCGGGCGACATTGTGGTAGCCGCGCGGGACCGGGTACGTGGGGGCCCGGCCCCACTCGATCATCTTGCCGAACATCATCGAGTGGCGGCACTCGTCGGCTATCTCGGTGAGCGCGTACCGCACGTGGTTGCTGGTCACCGGCTTGTCGTAGATGTGCCGCACCAGCAGCTGCATCAGGATGATCTCGAACCAGATGCCCAGCGAGGCGAGCGACGCCGCTTCGTGCCGGGCGAGTTCCATCCGCTGCTCCTCGGACATCTTCCGCCAGAGCGGGGTGTCGTAGAGGGAGACCAGCTCGGGCGGCCAGAACCACTTGCCTTCCTCGATCGCGGAGTTCCAGTCGATCTCGGTCTCCGGGTCGAAGGAGTGCTTGGCCGAGGATTCGAGCAGGCGCTCGGCGATCTGCTCACGGTCCCGGAGCGGGCCGAGCGCGTCGCGGAGGACCTGGACGTCGTGTTCGCTCACTGTCGTCATGACTGGGGTACCTCGCACGTGGGTTACCTGGGGTCACCTCTTATTGGACTGCTTGTCAGCAAGGCAGTCAATCCCCCGGGTCCCACTCGTCGTCCGGGCGCCCCATGGCGTGCGTCACGTCAACTGCCGTTCCGTGCCGTTCTGTTACGGATGGGGCCGTCGGGACTTCCGTGACGCGGAAAGCCGGCCCATGGACGGGAGTGGGCACGAGAGGATGGCGGTATGACGAACTCCTCGCGGAACATCCCTGCGGACGTCTCTCCGGCCGATGCCGACGCGGCTCGCCGCAGTCTCGAAGGGCTGTCCCTCGGGGACGCGTTCGGCGAGCGGTGGTTCCCGCTCTTCCGTGAACGCCGACAGGCGCTCCGCGAGATCACGGACCGCCGGACCCCCGCCGAGCCCCGATGGCACTGGACCGACGACACCGCGCTGGCCCTCGCGCTCGACCAGGTTCTCGCCCGCCACGGGGAAGTCGTCCAGGACCGGCTGGCCCTCGTCTTCGCCCTCACCTTCGACGCGGACCAGGGGCGCGGCTACGGCCACGGCATGCACATGCTGCTGCCCCAGTTGCTGACCGAGCCGGCCGACTGGCGCACCCTCGCCCCCGGCCTCTTCGAGGGCGGCAGCCTCGGCAACGGCGCGGCCATGCGGGTCGCCCCGCTCGGGGCCCGCTTCCACACCGACCTGGACCACGTGTCCCGGCAGGCGCGCCTCCAGGCCGAGGTCACGCACGCCCACCCGGAGGGGATCGCCGGCGCGGTCGCCGTGGCGGTCGCGGCCGCCCTCTCGGTCCGGGGCGAACTCGCGCTCGGCGCCGTCGCGGACCGGACGCCCGAAGGGCTCGTACGGGATGGTCTGCGCAGGGCGGCGGAGCTGCCGTTCACCACCGAACCCTGGCGCGCCGCCGACCTCCTGGGCAACGGGCAGCGCATCAGGGCGGACGACACGGTGCCCTTCGCGCTGTGGACCGCCGCACGCCACCCGGGCGACCTGGAGGCGGCGCTCTGGGCCACCGCCGAGGGCTTCGGAGACGTGGACACCACCTGCGCGATCACCGGCGGGGTGGTCGGCGCCGCCACCGGGACCGGCCGGGTGCCCGGTGAATGGCTGCGCAAGCGGGAGCCGTTGACGGGCTTCCGGGAATCCTGACGTGGGGTTCACCACTGGGCGGGTACCTGTCAGAGCGGCGGCGTAGCGTGGACGCATGACCACGCCACCCCCGCCGCCGGGCCCGTTCGGCCCTCCCGTACCCCCGTCCCAGCCGTCGCCGCAGGGCCACCCGCACCCCGGTGGGGCCCAGCAGCCGGGCGCGTACCCGCAGCAGCCGGGATACGGCTACCCGAACGTGCCCCCGCAGCAGCCGGGGTACGGCTACCCCAACGGGCCTCAGCCGCAGCCGCAGCCGGGATACGGCTACCCGAACGCCCCACAGCCGCAGCCCGGCTGGGGCCACCCCGGGATACCCGGGCAGCCGATGGTGCCGGGCTTCCCGCCGCAGCCCCCGCGGAAGAAGCCGGTCAAGCTGATCGTCGGCGTCGTCGTCGGCGCCCTGGTGGCGGCCGGCGGCGTCGCCTTCGGCGTCTCGCAGCTCATCGACAAGGGCACCGAGGCCGTCTACCCGAAGGCCGAGAACAAGCTGGTGGTCCAGAAGACCCTGCTGGACGGCGAGTTCACCCTGTCCCAGGACAGGTCCGACACCGAGGGCAAGGACATCGAGGACACCCCCGACCTCAGCATCCGTGATGCCGAGGCCGTCGTCGCACAGTACGGCTCCGAGGGCGGCAACGTCCTCATCGTCTCCGGGATGTACGGCCGTATCGCCGACCCCGGGTTCACGCGCGACTCCATCATGAAGGGAGCGGCGGGGACCGGTACGGAGGACACCGTCGTGGTGCCTGCCAAGGAGTTCACCCCCGACGGCTACGACATCACGATCGCGTGCCAGGTGCAGCAGACGGGCACCGGGGGCGACAGGGGGGTCATCCCCATGTGCGCGTGGGGCGACGACAACACCGGGGCGATGGTCGCGATCCTGCGGATCGAGGACGCGCTGGGGGACGCCCAGGACGTCGATCTGGAGAAGGCGGCGGAGGAGACGGCGAAGGTGCGCGAGGAGATGCTGAAGCCGATCGGCTGACCCCCTCGGTGCCGTCACCGGTGCGGACTTCGGGGGTGGGGACAGCCCTACCCCCCGGTGGCCGGGTGGCAGGCTGGGCGCGGTCGTGCGAAACAGGGACGATGCTGCCATGACTGAGACCGCCTCGTTCACCGTGCCGCCCGTGTCCACCGAGACCGGGCCCGCTGCCCACCGGTTCCGCCGGGAGTTGGGCTACCTGCTGTCCGGACTGCCCTTCCAAGTGGCGGCGTTCACCGTCGCGGTCACCGGATTCGCCCTGGGGGTGTCCACCCTCGTGGTCTGGATCGGACTGCCGGTCCTGGCCGGGACCCTGCGCGCGGCACGAGCCCTGGCCGATGCGGAACGCCGTCGGGTGACGGCCGTCACGGGGCGTCCGTTAACGTCGCAGCGTCCCCGGCCCGCCGGCACGGGATGGGCAGGGGTGCTGCGTGCGGTGCGCGAACCACAGTCCTGGCGCGACCTGCTCCATGCGGTCGTCGCCTTCCCGCTCCAGGTCGTCACGTTCGCCGTGGCGCTGACGTGGACCCTCGGCGGTGTGGGCGGGCTGCTCTACGGCGCCTGGTCGTGGTCCCTGCCGCAGGGGCCGGACGACCAGGGCCTGGTGGAGCTGATGTTCGACAACGCCTCGCGGGCTGTGGACATCGGCTTCCACACCGCCCTGGGGGTGTTCATGTTGGCCACCGCCGTTCCGGTGGTCCGCGGGCTGACCGCGGTGCAGACCCGGCTGGCCCGCGCCCTGCTGACCGACCGGGCCGCGTAGCCACGGGCCGGGGCCGCCCGGCGGCACCTGGTGGACGGCCCGGCGCGAGGGGCGGTTGCCGGGCGGCCCCCTTGGGCGACGGCTTCCGTTGGGAGCCGGACAGCCATGGTCGGTCCGCCATCGGCATCAGCCTTCCAGTGCCGCCTCCATCACCGCCCGGGCGATCGGCGCCGCGCTGCCGCCGCCGCTGATGTCCGCGCGGTCCGCCGCCGCGTCCTCCACCACCACGGCGACCGCCACCTCGGGTGTCGCCGAACCGGCCGACTGCGCCCACGAGATGAACCAGGCGTACGGCGCACCCGTGTTGTCCACCCCGTGCTGAGCGGTACCCGTCTTGCCGCCGACCGTGACGCCGTCGATCGCCGCGTTGGTCCCGGTGCCGTTCTCCACGACGTCGACCATCATCCGCCGCAGCTGGACGGCGGTCGACGGGCTCATCGCCCGCCGGTAGGAGCGGGTGGACGTCTGCGACACGGTGTCGCCGTCGTGCTTGGCCGTACGGTCCACCAGGTGCGGATAGGCGATCTCGCCGTCGTTCGCCACGGCGGCGGCGACCATCGCCATCTGGAGCGGGGTGGCCGTCGTGTCGAACTGCCCGATCGAGGACTGCGCCAGCTGGTCGTCGCTCATCTCCGTGTCGAAGTTGCTCTTCGCCACCCCCGAGGGAATCCGCAGCCCGGTGTCGTTGAAGCCGAAGTCCCCGGCCGCCTCCACCATCCCGTCCAGCCCCACCTCCACCCCCAGATGTGCCATCACCGTGTTGCAGGAGACCCGGATCGCCTCCGCCAGCGACGCCTTCTCGCAGCCGCTCGACTCGTTGGGCAGCACGGTGGACGTGCCCGGCAGGACGTACGGGGACGGGGTGTCGGTCTCCTCGTCCGGGTCCTCCACCACCCCGGCGTCCAGCGCCGCCGCCGCAGTCACGATCTTGAAGGCCGAACCCGGCGGATAGGTCTGCCGGATCGCCCGGTTGAGCATCGGCCGGCTCTCCGAGGCATTGAGCCGCGCCCACGCGTCGGTCACCGCCGAGCCGGTGCCGGAGAGCTGCTCGGGGTCGTACGAGGGCGAGGAGACCAGGGCCAGGATCTTCCCGGTCGACGGCTCCAGCGCGGCCACCGCGCCCTTGCGCCCGGCGAGACCCTCGTAGGCGGCCCGCTGCATCGCGCTCCGGACGGTGGTGACCACGTTGCCGCCCGGCTGCCGGCCGCGCGTGAGGTCGTTCCAGAGCGGCAGCGGGGCGAGCAGCGAGTCCGTCCCGGAGAGGATGCCGTCCTCGGCGTTCTCGATCAGGGTGGTGCCGTACGTCTGCGAGGCGTAGCCGGTGACCGGTGCGTACAAGGGGCCGTGGAGGTAGGTGCGTTCCCAGGCGAGCTGCTCGCCGGTGTCCTTGGAGCCGGTGACGGTGGCCGTCGCGTCGCCGCTGCCCGTACGCACCAGGATGTTGCCACGAGGCTGGTCGTAGCGGGCGATCGTGTTGCGGCGGTTGGCGGAGTTGCCGGTCAGCTCGTCGGCCTCGAAGACCTGTACGCGCGCCGCGTTCACCAGCAGCGCCGCGAGGAGCAGCAGACAGAACGCGGCGGCCCGCCGGATGTACCGGATCACCGCTCGTCCTCCGCGATCGGGGCGATGACGCCGGTCTCCGGCCCGTCGGGGCGTGGAGCGCGGGCCTGGTCGCTGAGCCGGATCAGCAGCGCCACGATGATCCAGTTGGTGACCACCGAGGAGCCGCCCTGCGCCAGGAACGGCATGGCCATGCCGGTCAACGGGATCAGCCCCATCACCCCACCGGCGATCACGAACACCTGGAGCGCCAGGATCGAGGCGAGCCCGACGGCCAGCAACTGCCCGAACGGGTCGCGCAGCGCGAGCCCCGCGCGGTAACCGCGCGCCACCATCAGCGCGTACAGCAGGAAGATCGCGGTCAGCCCGGCCAGGCCCAGCTCCTCGCCGGCGGTCGCCAGGATGAAGTCGGACTTCGCCGCGAAGCCGATCAGGACGGAGTGCCCGAGCCCGAGGCCCGTACCGAGCATCCCGCCCTCGGCGAACGCGAAGAGCGACTGCGCCAGCTGGCTCGGCCCCTGTCCGGCGTCGATCGTGGCGAAGGGGTCCAGCCAGTCCTCGACCCGGCTGTGCACGTGCGGTTCCACCGAACCGACCACGAACGCCCCGACCGCCGCGAGCAGCAGACCCACCGCGATCCAGCCGATGCGCCCGGTCGCCACGTACAGCAGGATCACGAAGAGGCCGAAGAAGAGGAGCGAGGTGCCCAGGTCACGTTCGAGGACGAGGACCCCGACGCTCAGCAGCCAGATCGCCACGATCGGACCGAGCACCCGGCCGGTGGGCAGCTGGAGCTTCCAGACCGTGCGGCCGGAGTACGCGAGGGCGTTGCGGTTGGCCGCGAGGTACGCGGCGAAGAACACCGCCAGCAGGATCTTCGCGAACTCACCCGGCTGGAAGGAGAACCCGCCGGCCCTGATCCAGATTCGGGCGCCGTTCACCGCCGGGAAGAAGATCGGCACGATCATCAGCACCAGCGCGGCCGCGACCGACAGGTAGGCGTACCGCTGGAGCACCCGGTGGTCGCGGAGCAGGATCACCACCACGATGAAGAACGCCACCCCGAGCGTCGACCAGATCAGCTGGGTGGGCGCCGCCGTGTCCGAGGGCGTCTCCAGGTCCAGCCGGTAGATCAGTACCAGGCCCAGCCCGTTGAGCAGCACCGCGATGGGGAGCAGCAGCGGATCGGCGTACGGGGCGCGGAAGCGGACCGCGAGATGGGCGACGAGCGCCAGCAGCCCGAGCCCTCCGCCGTAGCGGGCGACGTCGGGCGGTACCGCGTCGTCGTGGGCGAGGCCGACCGCCGCGTACCCGTAGACGGAGATGAGGACGGCGCCGACGAGGAGGGAGAGCTCCACGCCGCGCCGTCCGGGCAGCCGGAGCGGGGGTGGGGGAGAGTCCACCGTCGGTGCGGTCATGCCAGGAACGTAGCAAGTAAGGGGGCTTATTTCCCTTATGTCATAGTGCGGCGGTCGCGCGGATGTTCCGGGACCTCGGTGGCTCCCGGGTCTCCCGGGTGGAGACGCGCCGCCGCCCGGGTCCTCGCGAGGCGGAC
>NZ_JBSFVR010000332.1:0-8181 GCF_053592415.1 Streptomyces sp. NPDC002690
CAGGTCGGGCAGACCGACACCGACATCGTCTTCGCCGCCGGCACGACGGACGCCCTCTCCACCCTGGACCGACCGGGTGGGCGCACTCCACCGCGCGACCCCGGCGAAGCCGACGCCCCTGCCGAAGACGGCCGAGCACGCGGAGGCCCCGGACACCCTGCTGCGGCGCGCGGTCGCCGCCGGATGCGTGCTCCTCGGCAACCGGGGCGTGCTGCCCCTGGACCCGGCCTCGCTCACCTCCCTCGCGGTGATCGGCGCGCAGGCCGCGGACCCCCGGGTGCAGGGCGGCGGCAGCGCCGGCGTCCACCCCCGGCACGTCTCCACCCCGCTCGACGCCCTCCGTGACGCTCTTGGAACCACCGTCCGGCTCGCGCACGCGCCGGGACCCGCCCTGGGCGCACCCCCCTTCCTCGGCGGCCCCGGCTGCCAGGACCCGCGCGACGGCCGGACCGGCGCGCTGCTGCGGGTGCTCGACGCGGACGGCGCCGAACTGTACGCGGGACACCGGGAGTCCGGCCGGCAGATCGAGCCCCCGCTGCCGCCCGGCGCGCACACCGTGGAGATCAGCGCCCGGCTGCTCCCCGGCGTCGGCGGCACCTGGACCTTCGGCGTCGGGGGATTCGGCCGGATGGGCCTCACCGTCGACGGGACGCCACTGGTCGACGGGGTGTTCCCGCGCGAGACCGACGACCCGGCCGTCGTGCACGTCAACCCGCCGAGCCGGTACGGGGAGATCGCCCTGACCGGGGGCCGGGCCGTCACGGTCGTCGCCCGCCGCGAACTCGCCGACGGCACCGGCCGCGCCACCCTGGTGACGGCCGCACCGCCGATGCCCGACCGCGCGGACGCCCTGGCGGAAGCGGTGGACGCCGCCCGCGCGGCGGACGCCGCCGTTGTGTTCGTGGGCACCACGCAGGACAGCGAATCGGAGGGCCACGACCGGACCACCCTCGCGCTCCCCGGCGACCAGGACGAACTCGTCCGCGCGGTGATCGCCGCCCAGCCGCGTACCGTCGTCGTCGTCAACTCCGGCGGCCCGGTGGAGATGCCGTGGCGCCGGGAGGCACCCGCCGTCCTGCTGGCCTGGTTCCCCGGCCAGGAGGCCGGAGCCGGGCTGGCGGACGTGCTGTTCGGCGCCGCCGAACCGGGCGGCCGGCTGCCGACCACCTGGCCCGCCCTCCTCGCCGACGCCCCCGTCGGTGAAATCCGGCCGGTGGACGGCGTGCTGCGGTACGCCGAGGGCCCGCACATCGGCCACCGGGCCTGGCTGCGCGAACACCGCACGCCCGCCTACTGGTTCGGTCACGGACTCGGATACACCGCCTGGGAGTACGAGAGCGCGTCCGTGTCCCCGGGCGCGGCGACCGCCGACGAGGAGACGGCGTTCACCGTCTCCGTACGGCTCCGCAACACCGGCGCGCGTGCGGGCCGGGAGGTCGTGCAGGTGTACCTGGCCCGGCCCGGCTCGGCGGTGGAACGCCCCGTGCGGTGGCTTGCCGGATACGCCCCGGTCGAAGCGGGCCCCGGCGAGACCGTCGACGTCGCCGTACGCGTACCGCACCGTGCCCTGCACCACTGGTCTCCCGAGGAGCACGGCTGGCTCACCGAGCCGGGTACGTACGAGGTGTACGCGGGCTCCTCCGCCGGGCGGCTGCCCCTGACCGCCTCCGTGGAGATCCGCGACACGGGAGCCGGCCCCTTCGCCGGAGAGCGCTTCCCCGGCCGCTGACCGCCCGCCGGTAAGGTACCGGCATGACGAGACGCGCTCCCAGGCTCGAAGACGTCGCGCGGGAGGCGGGCGTCTCCCGCGCCACCGTGTCCCGCGTGGTCAACGGCATCCGCAACGTGGACCCCGCCATCCAGGACGCGGTGCGCGACGCCATCGCGCGGACCGGCTACGCCCCCAACGGTGCCGCCCGGGCCCTGGTGACCCGGCGGGCCCAGACCCTGGCCCTGGTGGTCTCCGGCGCGGGGGACGATTCCGAGGACGGGCAGAACGTCTTCGCCACCCAGGCGCTGGCCGACCCCTTTTTCGGCCGGGTCGTCAGCGGGGTCGTCGGCTTCCTGCGGCCCCGCTCGATGTACCCGGTGCTGATGTTCGCGGAGACGGACGCCGCCCGGCGCGACGTGGTGGAGTACCTCCGGCAGGGCCGGGCCGACGGCGCGCTGATCTTCTCCACCCACGCCGAGGACCCGCTGCCCGCCCTGCTGGCGGCCGAGCGGCTGCCCTGCGTACTCTTCGCCCGCCCCGGGGTCCCGGCCCCCGTGACCTATGTGGACCTGGCACACCGGGACGGCGCCCGACTGGCCGCCGAACACCTGCTGGCCCGGGGCTGCCTGCGCGTCGCCACCATCACCGGACCGCTCGACCTGCCGGCCGCCCAGGACCGGCTCGCCGGGTTCCGGGAGACGATGGAACGCCACGGCCAACCGTACGTACCCGTCGCCGAGGGCGGGTTCACCGCCGACAGCGGGGCCTCGGCCCTCCGCCGACTGCTGCGCGAACACCCGCTGATCGACGGGGTGTTCGCCGCCAACGACGTGATGGCCAGGGGAGTCTGCGAGGCTTTGCGGGAACTCGGCCGCAGAGTCCCCGAGGACGTCGCGGTCGTCGGGTTCGACGACTCCAGCGCCGCGCTCGCCGCCGAACCTCCGCTCACCACGGTCCGCCAGCCGATGGAGGAGATGGCGGCCAGAATGGCGTGCCTGCTCCAGGAGGAGATCGAGGGGACGCGGACCGAGCCCACCGCCGTCATCTTCGACCCGGAACTCGTCGTGCGCGCCTCCGCGTAGGCACGAGGCGGAGGCGCGGGACCCGCCCCGACCCGGTCCGTCCCGTGACGGGGCGGAAACGGGACGGACCGGGGGCTCACGGGTGGAGCGGACCGGGGCCCGACCGGAGGAACGGGCCGGTCGGCGCGCTCCTACGGCAGGCGGTAGTCCGCGTTCAGCGCGGCACCGGCCTCCGGGTGGTTCTGGTCCCAGCCACGGGCGTCGCACTGCAGGCCACCGACGATGCAGTGGTCCACCATCGCCTTGAGGGTCGGCTCGTTCCACGCGTTGAAGAAGTCGTAGTGGAACGAGTAGCCGCGCCCGCTCGCCAGCCTGACCTGCGACATGTCCCCGCTGACGGGGAACGCCATCTTGAACTCGACCATCGGCAGGGCCACCGGGTGGTCGGCCGGGCAGACGTTGTCGTTGGTTCCGGGCTTCACGACCGGATACGCCATGTGGGCCTGGTGGTTCGGCGTGTCCAGGTGCAGCCCGTCCCAGCAACTGGGCGCCTGCATACGGATGTTGAGCTGGCTACCGGCCGGGCACGTGGCGGGGAAGTCGATGTTCCCGAAGGACTCCCCGCACTCCCAGCCCTCCACCCAGCCCTTGAGCGCGCGGAACTGCTCCGCGCTCTGCAGCGGACTGCCCACGACGTAGCGCAGCCCCTTGGGGAAGGGGCGGACGCTGGTGTAGTCGGTCACGCCCGCCTTGTAGTAGATGACCTGCGGACCGGTCGGCAGGATCTTGGTGTCGCCCTTGAAGAGGGACGGCATCCAGTACGCCGAGGAGTCGCCGGGCACCTTGCAGGTGGTGTTGCCGCCGTACAGCGAGGCGGTCACGGATTGGGCGTTGGTCGTCGTGTTGCCCATGAACGTGTGGTCGTGGGACGCGCCGGCCTGGCCGGGGAAGACGATCGGGTCGTCCGGCGCGGTGTGGGTGACCGAACAGTTGGCCTGGAACTCGTGGAAGTAGCGCGGCGTCGGCGTCCCCCACGAGGGGGTCACACCGGTGACCGGCGGGACGGCGGGGATGTAGCCGTCCCCGTCCACGTCGTCCGCCGAAGCGGCCGAAGCGGCTGCGGCGACGTGCCCCATGTGGGGCGAGCCCGCCGTGCCCGCGCCCGCCGCGACGGTGGCGGACGACGCGTCCGGCGCGCCCGCGGTCAGGGTCGATCCGACGCCGAGGAGGGTGGCGGCCAGGGCGGTGCCGACCAGCACCGCCGAAAGCCTTCTCGCGGCGCCGTTCTTGTTCTTCGTGCCTTTCATGGAGTGCCTCTCCGCTGGAGGGGGGTGGGATGCCGCCGGTGCCGGTCGGGCACCGGCGGCACGGAGGAGGGGGTGCGGAGCCCGTACGTCAGGCGTACACACCGATCTCGTGCAGCGAGTAACCCCAGCCGGTGCCACGGGCCTTGAGGGCGAGGCGGACGTAGCGTGCCGACTGGCCGAGGGCGACGGTGTCGATGTCGCCGTTGCCGGTGGTGGTCGTGTAGACGGTGCGCCAGGTGGCGTTGTCGTCGGACAACTGCACCTCGTACGAGGAGGCGAAGGCAGGGTCCCACTGGAGCTGGAGGGTCCGCAGAGCGGTGCGCGCGCCCAGGTCGACCTGGATGGACTGCGGGTCGCTCCAGTCGCTGGCCCACCGGGTGACCGGGTTGCCGTCGACCGCGTTGGCCGGGGTGCACGGGCAGTCGCCGTACGAGGCCTGCGAGGAGGAGGCCGTGGCCGGCTTGTTCAGCGCCACGTTGGTGCCGTCCACCGGCGGCGCGACGACCTTCACCGACTTCGTCTCGAAGCCCGCGTTCCCGTGGCCGTCCTCCGCCCGGATGTAGACCTTCCAGACGCCCAGCTTCTCGGGCGCCGTCACGGCGAAGGTGCCGTTCCCGGTGGACCGCCACGCGGCCTCCACCAGCCCCTTGTCACCGTTGGCGTAGTTGCCGCTGAGGAAGATCTTGTACGTCACCGGGTCGTTGTCCGGGTCGCGGACGTCGGCGTGGACGGTGAACTCCTTGCCGGCCGGGGCCGCCGAGGCCGGTGAGACGGTCATGTTGCTGATCACCGGCGGCGTGTTGTCCCCGGCGGTCGATCCGGCGTACGCCTGCTTCACCGCGTAGTACGAGAGCCGCTTGAAGCCGCCGGGCAGCAGGTTGAACCAGATTCCGCCGAAGTCGTGCTCGGTGCCGTAGTGGAACATCGTGGCGCCGAGCGCCACACCCCGGTGGGCGGTGACGCAGTTCCACGCGTTGGTGTAGCCGGCGGCGGTCTGTACGTCGGTCTTCTGCTCGGGGATGCCGTTCGCGTCGTTCGCGACCTCCCACTCACCCGCCGGACCGGTCTCGGTGATGATGTAGGGCTTGGTGTAGCCGCCCGCCACCCAGTCGCGCTGCACGTTGCAGACGTCGCCGTACGAGTTCATCGCGTACAGGTCGAGGTCGGGCGCGTTCCGCTTGTAGTACGGCCAGGCACCGGTCCACGCGTCGGTGGAGGTCACCGGGTGGTCCGGGTCGATCGAGTGGATCTTCTTCGCCACGTCGTTGACGAAGGTGGTGTACGCGTTGCGCTGCGCCTCCAGCTCCGTACCGCTGTAGCAGTTCTGGAGACCGAGGACCGACTCGTTGCCGACGTTCCACATCAGGGTCGCGGGGTGCGACTTGTAGGCGTCGACCCACTTCGCGAACTCCGTCAGGGAGTTGTTCTTGTAAGTGGTGTCCGTGACGTAGTTGACGCAGCCGCCGCTGCCCGGGCCCCCGCCTGGCTGGAGCCAGAAGCCGTTGATGATCCGGATGCCGTTGGCCGCCGCCGCGTCGAGCAGCGGCTTGGTCGAACCGTCGGTGCCCCAGGTGCGGATGGTGTTGACGCCCATGGACTTCACGTCCGGCAGGTACTTCGGCGAGTCGGCGACGGACGGGCCCCAGGTCAGGCCCTTCACGGTGTACGGCTGGCCGCCCACCTGCAACTGCCAGTTGCCCTGCGAGCCGGTCACCTTCACCGCACCGCCGGTGGCCGGCGGGGGAGTGGTGCCGGCGCTGCCGTAGACCTGGAACTCCCAGAGGGAGTAGCCGTATCCGCCGGACCGCTCGGTGCCGAGCATCCGGACGTACCGGCCGGAGCCGGAGAGGGTGAGATCGTCCGTGCCGCCGTCGCCCTGGGTGACCGTGCGCAGGCTCCGCCAGTCGGTGCCGTTGTCGGACGCCTGGATCTCGTACGACTTGCCGTAGGCGCCCTCCCAGGTCAGGACGGCCCGGCTGAGGCTGGCGGTGGCGCCGAGGTCGACCTGGATCCACTGCGGATCGCTCCACTGGCTCGCCCACCGGGTGCCCGTGAGGTTGCCGTCGACGGCTGCGGCGGCGGAGTAGCCGTCGCCCTCCTGCGAGGAGGCGGTGGCGGTCCGGCCCTGGGACAGCAGGGTGTCGGCGGCCGTGGCGCCCGGCGCCGCGAGGAGGGTGAGCGAGGACGCGACGAGGGCGCCGAGGGCGGTGAGGGAGACGAGTCGGCGGCCGGGTCGTGGACGGCCGGAACGGGCGTGGGGTGATCTGAACACGTGGGCTCCTGGCGGGTGCTGAGGGAGGACCGGCTTCCCGTGGCCGGTCTTGGAGAGCGCTCTCCCGAGAGTGTCGCCGGGGGTGTGTCCCTGTCAATGAGTGCGCGCGACCTCTGTGCCGTTGGACGTTGTCACGAGGGGCAAATCCGATCGGGTGCGGCATTCGGTGCACGTCCGGGTGAACCATGAGGGATCGGTGGGCGCGGACACGCGACCGCCCGGGGTGGGGTGCCCCCCGGGTGAGCGGGAGCTCGCGCGTGCGGGAGGCTGGTGCTCCGACCGACCGGTCGCCCTGCGCGGGCCGCTCGGCGACAGTCCGTGGGTCGGCCCCGGCCGACCTGAAAGGGGGTGGCATCGATGGTTCTGATGGTGATCGTTTTTGCTCTTCTCGTGCTGGGGAACGCCTTCATGACCTGGAAGGCCGTCCAGCTCTGGCGAGATCCGGACGTGGCCGACTCCGTGACCGCCGTTCTGCCGTTCGGGCCTGTCGTGCGGAGGGGAGAGGTGCGGTCGGCCGGCATCACCACGGCCGCCCTGTGGGGCGTGGTGGTGGTGTTCCTGATGGGGTCGTTCGACGGTCCGGTGGCTTCGTGGAGCGTTGCCGCGGGGGTGCTGATCATCCTGGCCTCGGCGCTCTGCGAGGTGTGCGTGATCCTCTTCAACGCCCCGAAGTTCGCCGTGCCGCCGCACATGCGGGCCGAGCCCGGAGTCTTCGCGGCGCGCCGAGCGCGCAGGGCGGAGGGCAGGCGGGGGGCCGGTGCCTGAGGGCACCCGGCTCCTCGGTGCGAACCCGGCGCGAGCCCGGCCAGGTGTACCGGACCTGGCCGGGCCACCGAACCCGGTGTGCCCGGACCGCTCCCGTACTCCGATACTGCTTGCATGCGGTGACGCGGGGAGGACTCCGTGACCCGCGACGGACAGGCTCCACGGTGGAAGGCAGAACAAGGTGACGATCGTCGCATATCAGGGGGAACCGGGCTCCAACTCGGCGACCGCCGCCCACGCGTTGTACCCCGGCTGCGGTGAAGTGCCCTGTACGGGATTCGAGCAGGCGCTGGACGCGGTGACGCTCGGTACCGCCGATGTCGCGGTGATCCCCGTGGACAACTCCGCCGCGGGGCGCGTCGCCGACGTGCACCACCTGCTGCCGGAGTCGGGTCTGTTCATCGTCGCGGAGTACTTCCTCGCGATCCGCTTCGACCTGATGGGCGTCCCGGGCTCCTCGATCGATCAGGTGGAGTGCGTACGCAGCCATGTGCACGCGCTCGGCCAGTGCCGCAAGCTGCTCCGCGAGGGCGGCTGGCGCACCCACGTCAGCGACGACACCGCCGGCTCGGCCCGCGAGGTCGCGGAGCTGGGCGACCCCCGGCACGCCGCGCTCGCGCCGCCCGCCGCGGCCGAGCTGTACGGGCTGGAGGTGCTGCGGTCCGAGGTGGAGGACGACCCCGAGAACACCACCCGCTTCGTGGTGCTCTCCCGTGACGCGGGACCGTGGCCGGAGGCGGACGGCACCACGATGACCAGCCTCTTCTTCTGCGTACGCAACATCCCCAGCGCGCTCTTCAAGGCGCTCGGCGGATTCGCCACCAGCGGCGTCAACCTCACGAAGATCGAGAGCTACCAGATGAGCGCGGGGCTCAGCCCCAGCCGCTTCTACGTGGAGATCGAGGGGCACCCCGACGAGCCGCACGTCGCCCTCGCCCTGAACGAACTGCGGTTCTTCTCCTCCGAGGTACGGGTCCTCGGGGTCTACCCCGCGCACGCGCACCGGCTGGCGCCGACACACGCTGGTGCGCGTCGTCCGCGACCATCCCGTAGACCAGGACGAAGTACGCCGGGGCGAGACCGAAGCTGATGAGGTCGGAGAGG
>NZ_JBSFVR010000333.1:0-8179 GCF_053592415.1 Streptomyces sp. NPDC002690
ACCTCCACTCTGCGGTGCTCCTCCCACCGGGCCCGGTCCAGCCGGAGCCGCTGGAGCGTGGTGGAGTTCCCGCGTACGGCGGCGACCGTCAGGCCCGGCGGGATGGACAAGTCCGCCGGTGTCGCTCGCGCCGCACCCGGCCACCGCGAGCAGGGCGACGAGCGCCCCGGCCGCCAGAGCGGTGGTGCGGCGTCGTCGGCTTCTCTGCGTGGACTGCATAACTGGTCCCCCCGGCTTGATGAGTTGATGTCCGCCCTTGGACGTGCCGGACCCCCGTCAGGTTTCCCGCGCGCGGTTTCGAAGCGGTCACGGTCGGGACTCGTTCGAGGTTTGAGAGAGTGGACCCATGCAGGGTTCTGAACAGCACGCGCACGCCATCACGCCGCACGTCGTCGTCGTCGGCGGAGGGATCGCCGGTCTCGCCGCCGCCCTCCGACTGCTCGGCAGCGGGGTACGGGTCACCCTCCTGGAAGCCTCGGACCGGCTCGGCGGGAAGCTCATGACCGGCGAGGTCGCGGGCGTCGAGGTCGACCTCGGCGCCGAATCGATGCTCGCCAGGCGCCCGGAAGCGGTCGACCTGGCCCGCGCCGCCGGACTCGGCGACCGTCTCCAGCCGCCCGCCACGGCCGCCGCTTCCCTCTGGACGCGCGACGCGCTGCGCCCGATGCCCAAGGGCCACGTGATGGGCGTCCCCGGCGACCCCGAGGCGCTGCGCGAGGTGCTCTCGCCCGAGGGCGTCGCCCGTATCGCCCAGGAGCGCGAGCTGACCGCCACCGCCGTCGGCGACGACGTCGCGATCGGCGCGTACGTCGCCGACCGGCTCGGCCGCGAGGTCGTCGACCGCCTCGTGGAGCCGCTGCTCGGCGGGGTGTACGCGGGCGACGCCTACCGGATCTCCATGCGGGCCGCCGTCCCGCAGCTCTTCGCCGTCGCCCAGGAGGGCGGCCCGCTGCTCGACGGGGTACGCCGGGTCCAGGAGCGGGGCGCCGCCCAGCAGGCGGGAGGGCCCGTCTTCCAGGGCATCGCCGGGGGCCTCGGCACCCTTCCGGGCGCCGTGGCCGACACCGTGCGGGCCCAGGGGGGCGAGATCCTCACCGGCACCCCGGTGCTCGGCCTCTCCCGTTCCGGAGCCGGCTGGGACGTCCGTACGGAGAACCGGGTGATCGCCGCCGACGGCATCGTCCTCGCCGCCCCCGCCTGGTCAGCCTCCACCCTGCTCGCCGCCGAATCCCCCGCGGCATCGGCCGAGTTGGCGGGCGTCGAGTACGCCTCGATGGCCCTGATCACCATGGCGTTCCGGCGCGAGGACATCGAGGCGGTGGAGGCGTTCCGCGGGCGCTCCGGCTTCCTGGTCCCCCCGGTCGACGGCCGCACGATCAAGGCCGCCACCTTCTCCAGCAACAAGTGGCAGTGGGTCGCCGACGCGGCCCCCGGCCTCTTCGTGCTCCGCACCTCGGTCGGCCGGTACGGCGACGACGACCACCTGCACCGCGAGGACGACGAACTCGCCGCGATCTCCCGCCGCGACCTCGCCGCCGCGACCGGCCTCACCGCCCAGCCGGTGGGCACCACGGTCACCCGGTGGATCGGCGGACTGCCGCAGTACCCGGTCGGCCACCTCACCAAGGTCGAGCGCATCCGCGGCGAGGTCGCGAAGCTGCCCGCCCTGCGGGTCTGCGGAGCGGTCTACGACGGCGTCGGCATCCCGGCCTGCGTCGGCAGCGCGCAGCGCGCCGCCGACGAGATCGCGGCCGAGCTGGCGGGAAGGCCGTGACGGGGGCCGCCTCGGAGGGGCGGACGGGGGAGATCACCGGGGAGACGACGGGGGAGATCACCAGGGAGATCATCGCCACGCCGACCCTGGTTCGGGGCACGGAAGACGAGGCGGGACAATAGCCGTATGAGTGCGCCTGAGAAGATCCCGAACGCCGGCAAGAAGGCCAAGGACCTCAACGAGGTCATCCGCTACACCCTGTGGTCCGTCTTCAAGCTGCGCGACGTGCTGCCCGAGGACCGCGCCGGTTACGCCGACGAGGTCCAGGAGCTGTTCGACCAGCTCGCCGCCAAGGACATCACCGTCCGGGGCACCTACGACCTCTCCGGTCTGCGTGCCGACGCCGACCTGATGATCTGGTGGCACGCCGAGACCTCGGACGAGCTCCAGGAGGCGTACAACCTCTTCCGGCGCACCAAGCTGGGCCGCGCCCTGGAGCCGGTCTGGTCGAACATGGCGCTGCACCGCCCCGCCGAGTTCAACAAGTCGCACATCCCGGCCTTCCTCGCCGACGAGACGCCCCGCGACTACGTCAGCGTCTACCCCTTCGTGCGCAGCTACGACTGGTACCTGCTGCCCGACGAGGACCGTCGCCGGATGCTCGCCGACCACGGCAAGATGGCCCGCGGCTTCCCCGACGTCCGCGCCAACACGGTGGCGTCGTTCTCGCTCGGCGACTACGAGTGGCTGCTGGCCTTCGAGGCCGACGAGCTCTACCGCATCGTCGACCTGATGCGCCACCTGCGGGCCTCCGAGGCACGGCTGCACGTGCGTGAAGAAGTGCCGTTCTACACCGGTCGCCGCAAGGCGGTCGCGGACCTCGTCGCGGGTCTCGCGTAGGGTCCTCTGGTCGGCGTTCTCCCGGGGGCCCTCCCGGAAGGCCGCCGGCCACCCGCACACCTGGTGGCCCGACTCGCAATGCCGGCGTTTCCCGGCCACCCCCGACCCGGAAGATCAGACGGCGTCCGGACGCGTCCAGCGTCTCGGACAGCCGTTCCAGCGACACCGGGTCCGGCTCCGGGTGCGGCTCGCAGCCTGCGTGCCGCACCGGCGTCCTTCCGGGGCGTGCGTGGTCCTCGTGACCCCGCACGCCCCGGGACCCAGGGCCGCTCCGCGAGGAACCGGAGCGCGGCAGGGCCGCCTCCCTGGCCGCCCCAGAAGAAAGCCCGAGGCCCGGTCATGACGTCTTCGCCCGTTTCGCCCTCCGCGCCCGTCACCGTCATCGGTGAGACCGTCGCCGACGCGTTCGTCGGTACGACCGCCCCGGACGGTTCGACCCCGCTGACCGTCCACGCCGGCGGCGGCCCCGCCAACACCGCCGTGGCGCTCGCCCGGCTCGGCACCCCCACCCGCTTCGCCGGCCGCCTCTCGAAGGGCCCCCTCGGCACCCTGCTGCGCGAGCGGCTCGCCTCCTCCGGGGTCGACCTCGGCCCCTCGGTCACCAGCTCCCGCCCCGCGACCCTCGCCCTCGCGCGGATCGACGGGTCCGGCGGCGCCTCCTACGACTTCTACGCCGACGGCGCCGCCGACTGGCGGTGGACCCCCGCCGAGCTCACCGCGGCACTCGCGGCCGTACCGCCCTCCGTCTGCGTCCACACCGGCAGTCTCGCCCTCGCGCTCCCCCCGGGCGCCGCCGCGATCGAAGCCGCCCTGGAACACGCCCGGGACACCGCCACCGTCTGCGTCGACCCCAACGTGCGCCCCACCCTGGCCGACGTGGAGGACCTGCGCGCCCGGCTGCCGCACTGGTGCGCGCTGGCCGACATCGTCCGCGTCAGCGCCGACGACGTGGAGCTGCTGATGCCGGGCACCGGGCCCGAGGAGGCCGCGGACCGGCTGCTCGCGGCGGGCGCCGTGCTCGCCGTGGTGACCCTCGGCGCCGACGGCGCACTCGCCCGTACCCGTGACTTCGGCGTCCGGGTGCCCGCGCCCGCGGTCGACGTGGTCGACACGATCGGCGCCGGCGACGCCTTCACCGCCGGACTCCTCCACCGCCTCGCGGCGGACGGGCTGCTGGGCGGCCGCCTGGACGGGCTGACCGAGCCCGCGTTGCGGGACGCGACGGGGTTCGGCGTCGCGGTGGCCGCCCGCACCTGCGAGGTGGCGGGCGCCCAGCCGCCGTACGCCGCCGAGATGGGGGAGCGGGCGGGCTGACGGCCGCTCACGGGCCCGCCCGGGAAGCCGGGGGTGCCTTATTCCACCGCGCGCCGGCTGGGACCATGGCCGCGTGCAGCACCGAGAAGAACTCCACGGACTACTCGCCCACGCCGGACTCACGGTCGTCGAGGACGTGTCCCCGGGCGGCCTGTTCCCGCCCGAGGCGGGTTTGCGGATCGCACGGGGGACCGCCGCACCGCGCGGAGCGGCCCGCGAGGCGCTCGACGCGGCGTGGTGGCGCCGTCTGCGCGACGCCGACGGTGAGTTCCTGGTGGCCGTCCTCGGGCACCGGGTCGGCGGCAACGACTCCTGGTGGACCCGGGTGCGGTACGCCGGGAGGGGCGTGCCGGAGCTGACCCGCGCCCCCGGGTTCGTGGCGCTCTCCCTCGACGGGCAGGTACTCCTCGCGGAGGTGCCCGGCGCGGACGGGCCGCGGGTGACGGCCCTCGACCGGCTGCCGGAGCGGCTGGAGGAGGCCGCCGAAGCCGCCGGACGGGAAACGGCGGCCGAGCGCGCCGAGGTGTGGGCGAAGGTGCCCGGCCGGCACGCGTGGCCTCTGCACTGGGCAGAGTGGCTGGGAAACAATCCGGCCGCGCCGGACGAACTCCTGATCCGGCTGCTGGACGTGGAGGACGGCTTCCTGCACGGATGCGACCGGCCCGCCGTCCTCGACGCCGCCGTGGCGCACCCCGATCCGCGGGTGCGGTCGAGGCCCGCCGACACCTTCCGGCCCAAGCTCACGTCCGATCAGTGGGTACGGCTGGTCCGCGCCGAGCCCTCGCCGGACCGACGCGTCCACTGGGCCGAGCACGCCCACGCCTGGGGCGCCGGGCTCCCCGAGTCCCTGTACGAAGACCTCCTCACCGGCCCGTCCCGGGCGCGGGCCGCCGGACTCCCCGGGCTTCCCGCACAGCACCTCCCCGGCCTCGTGGCCGACCCCGATCCCCGGGTGCGGGCCGCGGCCTGCGCCCGCTGGGAGGAGCTCGCCGCACCGCTGCGGGAGCACCTGCCGGCCGACACCGACCGAGCGGTGCGAACGGCCGCGCTGCTCGCCCACCACACCGGCGTACCGATGCCTCGCGAGGTGTTCGCCGCCCTGCCCGACCCCCGGCGGGCGCTCGAACGGTGCCGTCTCACGCCCGAGCTGGAGGCGGACCTGGTCCGGGACGGGGACGCGGAGGTACGGCGGGCTCTGGCGGCCAACCCTGGTCTGAGCACACGGGGCGTCGCCGTACTGTCCGACGATCCGCACGGCGGCGTCCGCTCCGCGGTGGCGCTGCGCGCCGACCTCACCGAGGAGCGACGTGCCGGGATACGCCACGACTTCGACCCGGCGTCGATGTCGCACACCCTGCCCTGGGTCGAAGACCTGCACGGTGACGCCGACGCGATGCGCCGCCTCGCCGCGTCGTCCCATCCGCTGATCCGCCGCAGCGTGGCCCGGGCCCGGCACCTCCCGCCGGACGTGGTGGCGCGCCTGGCGGGGGACGAGGACCGGACGGTCCACCTGTTCCTCGCCGAATCGTGCGAGGACACGCCGGCAGACGTGTTGCTGGAGGTCTGGAGGTGGTGGGACGGCAGCTTCAGCCACCCCGACCGGCCCCGCAGCCACCCCAACTTCCCCCGCGCGGGCCTGCTGCACCACATCGCCGACCCCAGCGGGCGGATGCGCCGGCTGGCCCTGGACGATCCGGAGTCGACACCCGCCGACGTCGCACGCCTGGCCAGGGACCCCGAAGCCGAGGTGCGCCGACGCGCGGCCGAGGACCCCCGGCTGGCGCCCGCCGACGCGGTGCGGCTGGTGAACGACCCGGCGGCGCCCGTCCGCGCCGCCGCCGTGCGCAGTCCGCGGCTGCCCGCCGGTGTCCTTGCCGAACTCCTGCACGACCGGGACACCGCAGGTGCCGCGGTCACGAACCCCGCTATCCCGGTCCCCGTCCTGCACCGCCTTTTCGACGCGGCGGCGGCAGCCGTGGCAGCCGTGCGGCCGACGTGACCCGTTGGGCGCCCCGTCAGACGCCCGGCTCGCCCCGCAGGAGGCTCTGCGGCCCGGCGTCCCGAGGGACGGCGCGGTGCAGCGAGACCGGGTTCGGCTCCCGGTGCGGGGCGCACTCGGCGCCCCCCTCCGGCACCCGGCCCGTCAGCAGATACGTCTCCAGGTGGCCGTTGACGCAGGCGTTGTCGGCGCCGCCGATGCCGTGCGAGCCCGCGTCCCGCTCGGTGACCAGCGCCGCCCCCGGCAGCCGCCGCACCAGCTCCACCGCACCCGCGTAGGGCGTCACCCCGTCCCGCTCCGCCGCGAGCACCAGCACCGACGGGAGTTCGCCGCGCCCGGTCCGTACGTCGAGGGGGCGCCGACGGGGCTCCGGCCAGGAGGCGCACGGCAGGTTCGCCCAGGCGCCCGCCCAGGTGGCGAACGGGGCCCGACGGGCCGCCCGGGTGTGGTCGCGGTCCCAGGTCCGCCACTCGGCGGGCCACACCCCGTCGTTGCACTCCACCGCCGTGCGCACCGCGTCGGCGTTCTCGTCGCCCTTCGCCGTGTACGGCCGGGGGGACGCCTGAGTGATCAGCGGCTCCGGGTCGCCCTTCGCGTACGCGGACAGGGCCGAGGCCCGCATCGCCCAGTAGTCGTCGTAGTACGCGGCCCCCAGGAAGGCCGCCTGGAGCTGGGCGGTGCCGACCTTCCCGCCCGCCGGATTCCGGGACAGCTCGGTCCGTACGAGGTCGTACCGGCTCCGCACCGCGCCGGCCGTCGTCCCCAGGCCGTACACGTCGTCGTGGCGGGCGACCCAGGACAGGAAGTCCTCGAAACGGGACTCCAGAGCGCGCGAGCGGGCCAGCCCCGCCCGGTAGCCGACCTGCCGGGCTTCCGGGTCGAGGGGCGAGTCGAAGACCATCCTGCGCACGTGCGAGGGGTACAGCGTCGCGTACAGCGCTCCGACGTACGCGCCCTGGTCCGTGCCCATGAAGGTCAGCCGCGGCTCGTCCAACGCGGCCCGCAGCACTTCCAGGTCCCGGGCGCCGTCGAGGGAGGAGTAGTGGCGCAGCGCCGTCCCGGCGGCGAGCGCGCACCCGTCCGCGTACGCCTTCGCCAGGACGGTCCGCTCCCGCTTGTACGCCGACGAGGGTTGCTGCGGCGAGTCGGTGAGCGTCCCCGCCGAGTCCCCGGGGGGACGGCAGGAGAGCGCGGGCGACGGGTCGACGCCGCGCGGCGCGTAGCCGACCAGGTCGTAGGCGCGGGCGGTCTTGCGCCACGCCGCCCAGTCGCCGACCAGCGGGAACGTGATGCTTGCCGCGCCCGGACCACCCGGGTTGTAGACCAGCGAGCCCTGGTGCTCGGCCGCGTCGCCGGTGGCGGCGGTACGGCTGACGGCGAGCTCGATCCGTGGACCGTAGGGGTGCGCGTAGTCGACCGGCACGCTGAAGGTCCCGCAGCGCAACGACTCGGGCAGCATCTCGCTCTCCGGGCAGTCGCCGAAGGCGATGCCCCGCTCCCCGGCCCGTCCGGCGGCGATCATCGTCCCCCACGCCTCGGGCACCGTGATGTCCACCCGGGCCGCCGTCCCGGCCTGCGGAGCGACGGCCGGAGTGACGACCGGGGTGACGGCCGGGGTGGTTGCCGCGGCGGACGCGGCGGGCAGCGCGGCGAGGACCAGTGCCCCGGCCGTCGCGTACCGCATGACTGCTCTCACCGGATGGTCCCTTCGTCCCTGCCCCGCGAGACGCCCTGCGGGGAAGAGGATCGTCGGGCTCGCGGAAGGCGAAGTAAAGAACCGGCGGACGGCGTGAGGAAGCGTGTCCGGCGTGACCGACCGGCGCGCCCGCGATCAGTACGCGTGCCCCGTCAGTACGCGTGCCCCGTGCGGCCCGCACGACGGCCCGTCAGGGCGGCGCGCAACAGCGGGTCCTGCACGGCGTGCAGGCCGCGCACGGCGACCGCGGCGAGCAGATTGCGGTGGGTGCCGTGCCCCGGGCCGGGAGTCCGCAACGAGTCGAGCCACTCCTGCCCGGCGGGGGAGGCCCACGGGCTGTACGGATGGTTCTCGATCCGCACGATGAGCAGGCAGCCCACCACGAGCACCAGAGGCAGCACGAACCAGACGATCGCCGGTCCACCGGGCGAGAGCGGCCGGCCGGGGAGAAACACGGACGCCAGCGCCAGCACCACGATCAGTGCCGCCGCGCGCCGCACCTCGCCCAGCGCCGCCGCCGTCGCCCCGCGCAGCGCCTGCGGCATCGCCAGCCCGG
>NZ_JBSFVR010000334.1:0-8158 GCF_053592415.1 Streptomyces sp. NPDC002690
AACGACTACTGCGACTGCTTGCCGCCCCTCGGACGTATGCGGTGCGTTCGTCGCGTCGTACGTGCGTTACGTCGTACGAGCCCCTCCCGGGCCAGCGGGAGGGCGATGTGTCACTGGCCCTGTTCGTCGCGGCGGCGCTGCCACCGTTGCTCGATGCGGTTCATGACCGACCGGCGTTGTCTGGGTCTGTGCCCGGCCGCCGGGGTGCCGCGCTGCGGCTGCTCTCCGGGCTTGGGTGCCCTGCGCCAGCCGGTGACCGCGAGTACGGCACAGCCGAGCATGACGAGGAACCCGACCACACCGATCCAGATCTGCTGGGCGACCATTCCGGCCATGAGGAGCGCGATACCCACCAGAAAACCAGCGACCGCCTGGTAAACCCGTCGCCGGGTGTACGTACGCAGCCCGCTTCCCTCAAGCGCTGTCGCGAACTTGGGATCTTCGGCGTACAGCGCTCGCTCCATCTGCTCGAGCATGCGCTGCTCGTGCTCCGAGAGCGGCACGGAGTCCTCCTCGTCGTCGGCCGCGGGGGCGACCGGTAAGCGGCCCTTCCAGGATAGGCAGGGAATCGCCCCCGGGAAACCCGCCCACCAGCCAGCAGCCAGTCCGTACCGCCATGTCGGTTCGGCCCTTGAGGCGTTGATTCCCCGACGGCCGATCCGTCATGCCGGATCCTGTCACCCGATCATACGGGGCCCGGGCCCGGATCGGGGGCCCGGAGCGAGAGGGGATGCACCGGGCACGTCCTCTCCGCGGCGTTGATCCGCCGCTCCCCCGCAACCCCGTGTTCCCCGGTGGGCCGCCGTCAGGCCCGGCGCTCTCCCAGGACGTGCAGCTGGGTGGCGACGGAATGGAAGGCGGGCAGCTCGGCGGCGGCGGCCTCAAGCTTCAGCAGGGCCTCCATCGCACCCGGTTCGGTGTCCACCAGCACACCGGGGACGAGGTCCGCGAAGACCCGCACACCGTGCACCGAGGTCACGTCGAGACCCGCGTCGCGGATCAGGGCGGAGAGCTGGTCGGCGGTGAACCTGCGGGGCACCGGGTCGCCGTCCCCCCAGCGGCCGGCCGGGTCGGTGAGCGCCCGGCGGGCCTCCACGAAGTGACCGGCGAGGGCGCGGGCCAGTACGGCACCGCCCGAGCCCGCGGTGAGCAGGCTGAGCGCACCGGACGGGCGGAGTGCCTCGACCGCGTTGCGCACGCCTTCGGCCGGCTCGTCCACGTACTCCAGGACGCCGTGGCAGAGCACCGCGTCGAACGTGCCGTGCTCCACCACGTCGAAGAGCCCGAGGATGTCGCCCTGGACCCCGCGGACCCGGTCGGCGACGCCCGCCTCGTCGGCCCTGCGCTCCAGCGCGAAGAGTGCGTCGGGGCTGGGGTCGACGACGGTGACGCGGTGGCCCAGCCGGGCGACGGGCACGGCGAAGTTGCCGGTGCCGCCGCCGGTGTCCAGAACCTCCAGGCTGTCGTTGCCGGTCGCCTTCACCTGGCGGTCGAGGGCGCCCTTGAGGACCTCCCAGACCACGGCGGTACGGAGGGAGGCGCGGGGGCGCGGCTGGTCCGACACGGCAGATGACTCCTCGGCACGGTGCCGCTGCGGGGCGGCGGAGCGTGAACGGTGCAGGTGGTGCGGGTGCGCCCCCACCCTATTGCCTCGCGCTTCCCGCTCCGTCACCCCGCACCCCGCCCGAGGGGAGCGCCGTCACCCCGCGCCGGGGCGGCCCGTCCTCGGCTGAGGGAGGGAGGGGTGGAGCCTGAGCAGCCGCTCCACCAGCCGCAGGAACATGGCCACGTCGCGCAACAGGTCGTCGGCGTCGCGCCGGCTCGCGGCACCGGGAAGGCCCGCCTCGGCCCGGGCCCGCCGCCCGGCCCCGGAGGCGAAGAGCGCACTCCATTCGGTGAGCTCCGGCGCTATCTCCGGAAGCACCTCCCACGCGCTGCGGATGCGTTCGCGGTGGCGCTTGGTGGTCTCGGGGCGGCCACGGGCGGCGAGTACGGCGGCGGCCGCGCGCAGGGCCGCGAGGTGTGCGGTGGCGTAGCGCTCGTTGGGAACGTCGAGTACGGCGGCCTCGGTCAGGCCGGCGTGGGCCTTGGCGAGGAGATCGAGGGCGGCAGGCGGTGCTCCGGCCCGGCGCGGGACGGGGTGCACGTCGTCGGGCGGTCCGGTCGGTGAGGGGGCAGGGCTGCCTGCGCGGCGCCGCGGGGCGGCAGCTGCGGACGAGCTGGCCATGACGATCCTCCTGTCGTCAGTGACGGCTCGATGGCCGTATGTGTCCATGGTGGCGGGTACCACTGACAATCCGGTTCAAGCCCCTGTGACCTGGAGTTTTTCCTCCGGTCGCGTCGGTCCTTTGCTTCGGGAGCGAGTTCGGGCTAGATTTTTGCACTGACCAGTCAGTTTAAAAAATGTGCCGGGCCGACGCGGACCCGGGTACGAGGCAGGGAGAGCGATGACGGACGTGGAACCCGCGGGCGCACCGCGTGGTGCGGCCTTGGAGGTACGCGGCCTCGGGCTGCGGGGGCCGCGCGGATGGGCGTTCCGGGGCGTGGAGTTCGACGCCCCGCCCGGCGCGCTCGTCGCCGTGGCGGGTCCGTCGGGTTCCGGCCGTACCGCGCTGCTGCTGGCCCTCACCGGCCGGATGCGGACGACCGAGGGCCGGGCGAGCACGGGCGGCTACCCGCTCCCGGGGCGGCTCGCCGCGGTGCGCCGTATCACCGCGCTCGGGCCGGTCCCCGGCGTCAGCGAACTCGACCCGGTCCTGACCGTCGCCGAACACCTGCGGGAGCGCGCCCTGCTCCGGAGCCGGTACACCGGCCCCGTCCGGGCACTGCTCCGGCCGCACCGGGAACGCGCGGCCGTGGGCGAGCGGATCGCCGGAGCGGTGGAGGTCGCCGGGCTCGACCTCACCGCCCTTCCCAAGGCCGGGCGGACCCAGGCCCGGGACCTGGAGCGTCTGGACGCGCTGCGGCTCTCCGTCGCACTCGCCCTGCTGGACGAGCCCCGCCTGCTCGCGGTCGACGACACGGACCTCGGTCTCGGCACCGAGGGCCGGGCGGCGGCCTGGGAGCTGCTGCGCGCCGTCGCCGCCCGGGGCACGACCGTGCTCGCGGTGTGCGCGGAGGCACCCGGGGGTGTGCGGACGGTACGCACCGGCCCGGGCTCGGACGCCACCGCCACCGCCACCGCCACCGCCACCGCCACCGCCACCGAGGCAACCTCGGCGGGCGCCACCGCCACCAACTCCGACGGGAAGGGGACCGGCGATGCGCGCGACGGGTCTGGCCGGGCTTGAGCTGAAGCGATTCGGCAGGGGGAAGCTGCCGCGCGCCGCGCTCGCCGCACTCCTGCTGCTGCCCCTGCTGTACGGGGCGCTCTACCTCTGGTCCTTCTGGGACCCGTACGGGCACCTGGACCGGATTCCCGTCGCCCTGGTCAACGAGGACAAGGGCGCGGAGATACCGGGGGCCGACGAGGGCGACGGGGCCGAAGCGGACAGGGCGGGCGGAACGGCCGGCGAACGACTCGCCGCCGGGGACGAACTCACCCGGAAGCTGCTGGACTCCGAGACCTTCGAGTGGCACCGGGTGAGCGCCTCCGAAGCCCGGCGGGGTGTCGAGGACGGTACGTACTACCTCTCGCTCACCCTGCCCGGGGACCTGAGCCGGCGGATCGCGTCGAGCGGCGGCGACTCCCCCAGCACCGGTGCCCTCCAGGTGCGTACCAACGACGCCAACAACTACATCGTCGGCCAGATCTCCCGGACGGTGTTCTCCGAGATCCGCGCCGCCGCGTCGACCGAGGCCTCGCGCGGCTTCCTCGACCGGATCTTCGTCGACTTCTCCGACCTCCACGACGCGACGGCGAAGGCCGCCTCCGGCGCAGACGACCTGCACAGCGGTATCGCGACGGCCGAGCGGGGTTCGAAGGACCTCGCCGAGGGCCTCAAGGAGAGCAAGGCGGGCAGCGAGCGGCTCTCCGACGGCATCACCGCGCTCGACCGGGGCTCCGCCGATCTGCGGACCGGATCGCGGCAGGTGGCGGACGGCACCCAGCTCCTCGCCGACGAGGTCAACGGGATCGCGGCGGACGTACGCCCGTTCCTGGAGGACGGCGGCGAGTCCGTCGGGGACACCGCCCGGCTGGTCGCCGACGCCTCGCGGACCGTGCGGGAGAACCTCGACGAACTGGTGGAGACCGCGCCCGTCGCGGCCACGGCCGCGCACACCGCCGCCGACGACCTCGCCGCCGTGCACGCGCAGCGCTGCGAGGACGCGCCGGTGCCGGACCCCGCCGTCTGCGGCCCGCTGGAGAAGGCGGTGACGGCGGCGTCCGACGTCGCCCGGGTCGCCGACGACGTCGAGGCGCTGGTGCAGGACGAGGACGGCGATCTCGCCTCGCTGCGTACCCGGCTGACGGTCCTGCAGCAGCGGGCGGAGGATCTGGCCGAGCACGCCCCGGCGCTCGGCGACGACCTGGAGTCGGCCGTGGCCAAGGTCAACTCCCTCAACGCGGGCGCCCAGCGGGTCGCCGAGGGCGCCGGGACCCTGCACACCGGGCTGTCCACGGCGAAGTCCGGGGCCACCGCGCTGGACACCGGCGTCGGCGAGCTGAAGACCGGCGCCACCGGCCTGGACAGCGGGCTGCACCGCCTGAGCGACGGTTCCACCGCCCTCGCCGACGGTCTGAGCGACGGGGCCGGCCGGATTCCCGACTACGACGAGGCCGACCGCGACGCGCGTACCGGCGTGATGGCCGACCCGGTGCGCCTCGCCTCCTCGTCCCTGCACGCCGCTCCGAACTACGGCACCGGCTTCGCCCCCTACTTCATCCCGCTCTCGCTCTGGGTCGGCGCGATGGTCGCGTACATGCTGATGCAGCCGCTGAACCGGCGCGCCCTCGCGGCCGGTGCCTCCGCCCGCCGGACCGCGTTCGCCGGCTGGCTGCCGGTGGCCGCGACCGGCCTGGTCCAGGTCGCCGCGCTGATGTCGGTACTCCACTGGGGGCTGGGCCTTCAGATGGCGCATCCGGTCGCCACGGTCGGCTTCCTCGCCCTGGTGACCTGCTGCTTCGCCGCGATCGTGCAGTGGCTGAACGCCCGGTTCGGCGCCGCGGGCCGGATTCTGGTGCTGGCGCTGCTGATGCTCCAGCTGACCTCGGCCGGTGGTACCTACCCCGTCCGGACCAGCCCGGGCTTCTTCGAGGCGATCCACCCCTGGCTGCCGATGAGCTACGTCGTCGACGCGCTGCGCCGGCTGATCACCGGCGGTGGGTCCGGGCCCGTCCTGCGGGGCTGCGTGGTCCTGGCCGCCTTCACGGCGGGGGCCCTCGCGCTGACCGCGGTCGCCGCCCGCCGCAAGCAGGTGTGGACCCTGGAACGGCTGCACCCGGAGCTGAGTCTGTGAAGCTCGGGGCGAACGGGCTCGGAGCATGGGCGGACCTGTGAGAATCGACCCCATGGAAAGCAGTGGCACCACCCGCCGCCAGGCGACCCGGCAGAAGCTCTACGAGGCGGCCGTGACCCTCATCGCCGAGAAGGGGTTCTCGGCGACCACGGTGGACGAGATCGCCGAGCGGGCCGGTGTGGCCAAGGGCACGGTGTACTACAACTTCAAGAGCAAGACCGAGCTCTTCGAAGAGCTGTTGCGGCACGGCGTCGGCCTGCTGACCGCCGCGCTGCGGTCGGCGGCAGAAGAGACGGCGGCCCGCGGCGGGACCCGGGTGTCCGCGCTGGACGCGATGATCCGGGCAGGGCTGGCCTTCATCGACCGCTATCCGGCCTTCACCCAGCTCTACGTGGCCGAGCTCTGGCGCACCAACCGGGCCTGGCAGGCGACTCTCCTGGTGGTGCGCCAGGAGGCGGTCGCCGTGGTGGAGGACGAGCTGCGGGCCGGAGTGGAGAACGGCGAGCTGAGTTCGGAGATCGACATCCCGCTGACCGCCGCCGCGCTGGTCGGCATGGTGCTGGTGGCGGCTCTCGACTGGCAGGCGTTCCAGCCCGAACGATCGCTCGACGAGGTCCACTCGGCGCTGTCGCTCCTGCTGCACGGCCGGGTCAGCGGGCGCTGAGAGCGGCGGCGGCCCACGGCCCCCACAGCCCACAGCCCACAGCCCACAGCCCACAGCCCACAGCCCACAGCCCACAGCGAAGAGATACCGCGGCAGCGGAAAAGACGCCGGTCCGGTGGAGTTCGATCCCCCTCGAACCCCGCCGGACCGGCGTCCCGCGTCCTGCCGGAGGAGCCTTCCCCCGTGACCCCGGTCCCCCGTGGCCCCTGGCTCCTCCGTCGTGCGCCCCCGTTGTGTCGGAGGCACGGACCGTCCGCCGCCCCGTGCCGGCGGTCCGGGCACCGTGCCCCTTCCATGCCTCCACTCTTCCGTCCGGGCGGGTGGCGGCCCATCCGCGTACCTACTCATCCGGGGCACTAGGTACGCGTACTCAGACCTGTGTGCGGGAGCCCACCCGCAGCCGCCGCCGGCTGGCTACGATCGCCTCCGTGTCCGTACTCCCCTTGGTCTTCACGAGTGGCTGGGCGAGCGGGATCAACGCGTACGCGGTGGTCCTGCTCCTCGGCGTCTTCGGCGCGACCGGCCTCACCGACGAGGTCCCCGCGTCCCTGCAGCGCACCGACGTCCTCGTCGTGGCCGCACTGCTCTTCCTCCTGGAGGCGGTGGCGGACAAGATCCCGTATCTGGACACCGCCTGGGACACGGTGCACACCGTGGTCAGGCCTGCCTCCGGGGCGGTCGTCGCCGCGTTGCTGGCGGGCGACTCCGGTTCGCTGCCGGAACTGGCGGCGGGGGCGGTGGGCGGGTCGACCGCGCTGCTGAGCCACCTGGTCAAGGCCGGTACCCGCATGGCGGTCAACACCTCCCCCGAGCCGTTCTCCAACGTGGTGGTCAGCACGGCGGAGGACCTGGGCGTGGCGGGCATCATCACCTTCGCGATATTCCACCCGGTGGCGGCGGCCTCCGTCGCGGCGGTGCTGCTGGTGCTCGGTCTGCTGGCGCTCTACTTGCTCGCGTCCCGCATCCGCCGCTACCTCCGCCGCCGGGCCGAGCGGCGGCAGGAGCGTGAGGTGGCCGGAGCCGGCCGGCGCTGGCCGTACGGCTGACGTACCGCTGACGTACCGCTGACGTGCCGTCCGGGCCCGGACGGGCGGCGCGACCTGACGCCCGGGCGCCCGCCGGTGGTCGATAAAGTCACCGGCATGGCACGAATTGCGGTGATCGGCGCCGGGACGGGCGCCATGGCGGCGGCTGCCCGGCTCGCGGTGGCAGGCCACCGGGTGACGGTGTACGAGCGGTCGGACACGTACGGCGGCTCCCTCGGGCGGCACGAACGGGACGGCTTCGTCTTCGACACCGGTCCGGCCCTGCTGCACCTGCCGGCCGTGCAGCGCGACCTCTTCGTCAAGACCGGCAAGGAGTCGCTGGAACAGCGGGTGACGCTGAGCCAGGTCGATCCGGCGAGCCATCACGTCTTCGCGGACGGCACCCGGGTCTCGCTGCCCAACGCCTCCCGGGCAGGGGTGGTGGCCGCCCTGGACGGGACGCTCGGCGGGGGCGCGGGGGCGCGGTGGGGCGAGTTCCTCGACCGGGCCCGGGACGCCTGGGACCGCTCGCGAAGGCCGCTGCTGGAGGAGCCGCTGCGGCCGGACTGGCAAGTGCTCGGCCGTGACCCGTATCCGGCCGTCCGGACGCGCCGACTGCTGCGCGGGGCGCGGCAGGCCACTACCCTGGCCGAGGTCGGCGCGTGGGAGCTGGCCGATCCCCGGCTGGCCGCCCTGCTCGACGGCTGCGCCCTGTCGTACGGCCTCGACCCGCGCGAGGCTCCGGCGAGCGCCGCGCTGCTGCCGTACATGGAGGAGACCTTCGGCACCTGGTACGTGGCGGGCGGCATGCGGGCGCTGGCCGACGCACTGTACGAGCGCTGTCTGGCCCGGCGGGTGGAGTTCGTGTTCGGCGCGGAGGTGGTCCGGGTCGTGGAGAAGGACGGCCGGGCGGCCGGGGTGGAGCTGGCGGACGGTAGGCCGGCCGAGGCCGACCACGTGGTCATGGGTGTGCGGCGAACTACAGCGATCTCTTCTACCGGGCGGGCGCCCAAGGGGGTGCCGGCGAAATCTCCGACGAGGAGCTGCCCCTGCTGCTGGAATTCCTGGA
>NZ_JBSFVR010000335.1:0-8148 GCF_053592415.1 Streptomyces sp. NPDC002690
TCCTGATCGGAGTGGTCATGACGCTCGCCTGGGTACCGCGAGACCCCCCTCGCGCCCAGCAGCGCCTGTGGTTCCTGCACAAACTGGCGCTCTGCACCCCCGCACGCCGCCCCGGCCGTGAGCCGTACCCGCAGAGAGAGGCCCACCGTGACCGACCCGCTCGACGTCGTCGTCTGTGAACCGCTGCGCACCCCGATCGGCCGCTTCGGCGGCTCCTTCGCACGATCGACCCCCGCCGCGCTCGCCGCGCGTGTCATCTCCGAACTCGTCGCGCGCACCGGCATCGACCCGGAGCGGATCGACGAAGTCATCCTCGGCCACTCCTACCCGAGCGCCGAGGCACCCGCCATCGGCCGGGTCGCCGCGCTCGACGCGGGGCTGCCCGTCACGGTCACGGGCACGCAGATCGACCGGCGCTGCGGCTCGGGTCTCCAGGCCGTCCTGGACGCGGCGATGCAGATCCGCGCCGGCTTCAGCGAGGTCGTGATCGCGGGCGGGGTCGACGTCATGAGCGCCGCCCCCTACTACACCCACGACGGCCGCTGGGGCATCAAGGGCCCCGGCCTGCAGCTCCACGACTCCCTCGCACGCGGCCGGGCCACCGCCGGCGGCCTCGACCACCCCGTCCCCGGCGGGATGATCGAGACGGCCGAGAACCTGCGCAGGACGTACGGGATCAGCCGAGAGGACCAGGACGCGCTCGCTCTGCGCTCCCAGCGACGCGCCGCCCGGGCCGCGGCCGAGGGCCGCTACGCCGCGGAGACCGTCCCCGTCACGGTGCGTACCCGCGAGGGCGAGCGGACCGTCACCGCCGACGAGCACCCCCGCCCCGACACCACCGCCGGGCAACTGGCCTCGCTGCGCCCTGTGCTGGGGAAGACCGACCCCGGAGCGACGGTCACCGCCGGCAACGCCAGCGGCCAGAACGACGCGGCTGCCGCCTGCCTCGTCACCAGCGCCGTCACCGCCGAACGCCTGGGCCTGACACCGCTGGTGAGGTTGGTCTCCTTCGCGCGCGCCGGTGTTCCCGTCTCCACGATGGGCATCGGCCCGGTTCCCGCCACCCGGACGGCCCTGGAGCGTGCCGGGCTCGCCCTCGCCGATCTCGACCTCATCGAGATCAACGAGGCGTTCGCCGCCCAGGTCCTCGCCTGCACCCGCGAGTTGGGCCTCGGGGAGAAGGACCACGAGCAACGGATCAACGTCAACGGTTCCGGCATCTCCCTCGGCCACCCCGTCGGCGCCACCGGCGCCCGCGTCCTGGCCACCCTCAGCCGGGAGATGCACCGCAGCGGCGCCCGTTACGGCCTGGAGACCATGTGCGTCGGCGGCGGGCAGGGCCTCGCCGCGGTCTTCGAGCGGGTCGCCGGCTGATCGGCAACCCCTTGGCTCCTGGAACGACGGAAGGCCCGGCCGGGAAGCGCTCGCTCCCCGGCCGGGCCTCACTGTCCGACGGGCGTCAGTTGCGCGAGTCCCGGGCACGACGCATCAGCAGCACGCCGCCGAGCAGCATCGCGGCGCTCGTGCCCGCGGCCAGACCGGTCTCGGCCGCACCGGTCTCGGCCAGCTCCGGCGGAGCCGGCGCCACGGGGGTGTCGACCGGCGGGACGTCGACGGGCGGCACATCCACCGGCGGGACGTCGACGGGCGGGACGTCCACCGGCGGGACGTCGACCGGGGGGACGTCGACCGGCGGGACGTCGATCGGGGGCACGTCGATCGGGGGCACGTCGATGGGCGGGACGTCGATCGGGGGCACGTCGATCGGCGGCACATCGATGGGGGGCACGTCGATCGGCGGGACGTCAACAGGCGGCTCGACAGGCGGCTCGACGGGCGGCTCGACGGGCGGCTCCACCGGCGGTTGGACGGGCGGCTGGACCGGCGGGACCTCGGGCGTGCTCGCGTTGGCGCAGGTGTTGCCGAACGCCGGGTTGAGCAGCGCGATGACGTTCACCGTGTTGCCGCACAGGTTGACCGGGACGTGGACGGGGACCTGGGCCACGTTTCCGGAGCCCACCCCCGGGGAGCCGACCGCCGCGCCGGACGCGTCGGCGTCCGCGAAGGCCTGGCCACCGGCGACGGAGAGGAGCCCCGAGGCGGCGGCGATGAGCAACGTGCTTTTCTTCAGAACCTGTCGCATTTCCTGCTCTTCCTTGGAAATTTCCGTATGACTGGACCCGCCCGAGGAATCACTGAACGGGTGCCACTGTGCGACCGGGGCCGGAGACCTTGGCGGACAGACGTCCCACGTGCGCGCTGGATAACAGCCCTAACGAAGCGCGCCCGTGATGGAAACTCGGAAAGTTCCGGAAAAGTCTCAATCACTCGTACGGATGACCCATGAATGCGTGACGTGACGCACGGTCCGAAAAAGGTTGCCTCAACTACCCATTGTTCCCAGGTCCGTTCGATGGGGCGTCGGCTTCCGGCGACCTTGGTGCGAGAGGGCTCCCCATGGCCTGATTCCGCTCGCTGGAGCTGGCTGTGACGGAGGTGGTTCGTCTGCCGTACCGGAATGCGGGAACGCTCGGGGCGCATCACGTTCTCGTCGCCCGTCGGTGCCGGGGGAGAGCTCGCGGAAGGCCTCGGAGGTCTCGCGGAAGTCTCGTACGTGCGGTCGGGTGCCCACCCGGACGAGCAGTAATCTCTGCGTTTTGCCAGGTGGGCGAAGGGGGCGCCGGGCAATCGGGTGAACGCGGAGAACCAAACGGCGGGCGGCGAGTTGATCAGGCCGCTCCCCTCCACGGGGCAACGAGTACGAGAAGGGTTAATCGTGATCAAGAAGGTTCTGGCGACGGGTGCCGTCGCCGCATCCATCCTCGGTCTCGGGGCCACGCAGGCCATGGCCATCGGCAACGACGGCGGCACCACTTCGGTCAACGGCAACGGAGCCACGCAGTCCTACGGCAACGCCGAGACGAACGGCGACTGGAGCCCGCAGTTCGGTCTGGTCCAGGGGTCGCTCAACAAGCCCTGCGTCGGTCTGCCGCTCAAGGCCAACCTCGGTTCGCTCATCGGGGCCATCCCGATCTCGGTCCAGGACGTCAACGTGCTGTCCTCGCCGCAGAACCAGCAGTGCACGGAGAACTCGACCCAGGCGAAGGGCGACGAGGCGCTGTCGCACATCCTGGACGACATCCCGATCCTTTCCGGCAACGGCGCCGGCAACAACTGATCGACGCACGCCGGAGGGCCCGGGCCGACGGCCTTCCTCCCCGTGCGGCCCGGGCCCGTCCGCTGCCGTTCTTCGGCAGTGCGCGGCGGCCCGCCCGTGCCCGCGTGCCTGTCGCGACACTGGTGGCCGTCGGATCATCACACCATGCGGGTGGATTTCCGGAAAATCTCCCTGAGGGAGTTTCGATTCCACCCGCTCCTCGTTATGAAGGAAAGCGTCGGAGTTGCGAGTGATCTCCAGAACGCTCGTGCGGCACGAAATACGTGACCGCCTCGGGCTCCGTCGCGAGAAAGGGATGAAAATGAAGTACACCAAGGTTGCCGCTGTCGCCGCCGGAACTCTGATGGCGCTGGGTGCCGCTGCCCCCGCCATGGCCGACGCCGGTGCCGAGGGCGTAGCCGCCGGTTCCCCGGGCGTTCTCTCCGGGAACGTCATCCAGATCCCGGTCCACGTTCCGATCAACCTCTGCGGCAACACGATCAACGTGATCGGCCTGCTGAACCCGGCCTTCGGCAACACCTGCGTCAACGCCTGAAAAAGGCCCGGGTGAGCCGAGCTCATCCATGGTCGGCCCCGGATCGCTTCGGTGAACCGGGGCCTTCGCCATTGCCGGAGAATTCCCCGACGGCTCGTGAGCGGCGCCTTGTCCGGGGGCTGGAGAACATCCGGAAAAATTCCCCCCGCACGCAGTTTCCGGGGCAGTCCCGGGCTCGTTGTCCTGGTGCGAGCGGCAGGAGTCACAGCCACGGAAGGCTTGTGTGCGGTCGCCCTGAGGGGCCGACGCGGCTGCCGCTCCGGAAGGGAAGCTGAAAGTGAAGTACGCGAAGACTGCCGCGTTCCTTGCCGGTTCGGTGGTCGCCCTCGGAACGGCCGCCCCCGCGTTCGCCGTCGCGGAAGCCGCCGCGGAAACCTCCACGGCCCCCGTCTTCAGTCTCGACACGGGCCTGAATCAGGTCATGGACAACACTCCGCAGGTCGTCGACGCGCTCGGCGGCACGGTGGAAGGTGCGACGGAGACCATGAAGAAGGACGGCACCGTCGGCAAGCTCGCCGGTGAGGCGAAGAGTGCCGCCAAGGGTGCGACGCCGCTCCTCGGCGGGCTTTCGCTCGGCGGCTGACGAACGCTTGCCGATGCCGCCCACGTTTTCCGCCGGCCAACCGGCCTGCGGAAAGCGGAAGGACCATGCGTAGGACCGGTCCGCGCCGGGCGCCGACTTCCGCGGACGAAACACCATTTGAGTGAACCGGCGCAACCAATCCCGCACCCGAGAGTTGATCAGGTCGCTCCGGACAGGCGGGCTCGTAGACATTTCAAGAAGGGCATTTCCATGTTCAAGAAGATTATGGCTTCCGCTGCCGTCGCGGCCTCCGTCGTCGGTGTCTCCGCTGCCTTCGCGCCCTCCGCGATGGCCATCGGCAACGACGGCGGCACCACGTCCGTCAACGGCAACGGCGCCGTGCAGTCCTACGGCAACTCCGCCACCCACGGCGACTGGAGCCCGCAGTTCGCGCTCATCCAGGGCTCGCTGAACAAGCCCTGCATCGCCCTGCCGGCCAAGGCCAACCTCGGTTCGCTCATCGGGCTGGTCCCGATCACGGTCCAGGACATCAACGTGCTGTCCTCGCCGCAGAACCAGCAGTGCACCGAGAACTCCACCCAGGCGAAGGGCGACGAGGCGCTGTCGCACATCCTGGACGGCATCCCGATCCTCTCGGGCAACGGCACCGGCAACAGCTGACACCCGCGGGTGCGGGCGTGACGCCGCGAGGACGCGCGTCCCGCACCCGAGGCTGTTCCGTTCACCCGGCACTGGACCACGCGTGGGGCCTGTTCCTCCGTACGACCGATCCCTCGGCCGTACGGAGGGACAGGCCCTTCGTCGTGTCCGGGCCGCTGCTCGCGGCCGCGCCTCTCCGAGGCGGACGGCGGCCCGGGTGTTGGGCCGGATGCCGCAGCGTGGGCTGCCGCGACGACCGGGTGCGGGTAAGGGTCCTCCATGGACCAGTACGACAGTCAGAATCCGCCGCGCGGGCAGCGGCCCGTGGAGAGCGACACCCCCATCTTCGACCGGCTGCTGGCCGAGTGGCAGGCGGCGAGCCGCGTTCCCGGGCCGACGGAACCCGCCGCCGCGGTTGCGGGCTACCGGGTACCAGCGGCGCGAAATCACCATAAAACGCCCGGAAGGTAAGCCATTGGCGTCTATTTCACGCCAGATCGAACCCATTTGAGTGGTACTGCGCAACCGAATCTTCCGCAGAGGGTTGATCAATACGTTCCACAACGGAACGCTCCGAAAGGTGAAGCGTGATGAAGAAGATGATGACCGGCGCGGCAATGGCTGTGTCCCTGATCGGTCTGTCCGTCGCCGCGGCCCCGATGGCCCTGGCGATCGGCAACGACGGCGGCACCACGACGGTCAACGGGAACGGCGCCGAGTCGGAGGTCGGCAACAGCGAGACCAACGGCGCCTTCAGCCCCCAGAACCAGCTCATCCAGGGCACGCTGAACGACCTGTGCCTCGGTGTTCCGGTCAAGGCCAACGTGGGCTCGCTGATCGGGCTCATCCCGATCACGGTCCAGGACGTCAACGTCCTGTCCAACCCGCAGAACCAGCAGTGCGCGGACAACTCCACGCAGGCGAAGGGCGACGAGCCGCTGTCGCACGTCCTGGACGACATCCCGGTCCTCTCGGGCAACGGCGCCGGCAACAACTGACCCGCGCGCGGCCGGGCGGCCGGCGGGAATCCTCCCGCCGCCGCCCGCACCCGCGGGTGAGGCACCGCTCATGATGATGTCCACCACCCCCACGGGGATGGTGGACATCGTCGTTTCGCGGGGAGGCCGGGCCGGGTCAGCCGAGAGCGCGTACCGGCATCATGCAGTGGGCCGAAGTGGCGACGATGTCGGGGTTCGCGGCGAACGCCCGCAGCTGGTCCTCGGAGACCGGATGGCCGGGCACCGCCTCGGGCCAGGGACGGGTCGCGAACATGCCGTACACCTGGCCCCGGTTCCTGGCGGCGGCCAGCCACTCGGCGGGCGCCGGGTACTGCGCCGTGAAATGAGGCAGCGTCAGGACGGCCTGTCCGGACTGGACGAGGAGTTTGACCTGGACACCGGACTTCTCTGCCGTGTCGACGACTGCGCCGCCGACCTGGAGGCCGGCGCGTTCGAGCGCCGTCCGCATGGCGGCCTGGCCGGCCACCGGGCCGTCCTGGCCGTCCCCGAGGGAGTAGGTCAGGAGGAAGGCGACATCGGGCCCGCCCTCGGGATGCCGGCCGCTCCAGCCGATCACGATCTGGGAGCCCAACTGGGCAGGGGAGTAGGGGTGGATGGACGTCTGGGGTGAGGTCATGCTCGGCACCCTAACCGTGGCGGACCGGGTGTTGTGCACGCTTATCACCTGAACGAGGGAGATCTGCGGGTAATACCGGCGTGTGACCACGGAAGCCCGCGAAGCCGCGGCCGGCCGTGTACCGGGGGCTCCGGGAAAAATCCGTTGACGGCCGCCGGGGGCGACTGGCTAGGGTGGACACCGTTCCCCTGCGACACCGCACGGGACGAAGAGCCGGCGAACGACCATCGGCGAGGAACCAGGAGGTGAGGACATTGATGACTGTCACCGCGACGGGCGCTGCCCGCAATCGGACGAGCACTGTTCTCCCCCCTGTGGCCACCGGCTGACCTGCATCGCGCTGAGCGCGACCCACTGCCGGGGCCACCCTGTGAAGGGTTTCCCTTGTCTTTCTCCTCCCTCGCCGCTCTCTCCGGCTTCCAGGCCCCGTCGCATCCCCTCACGCCCTACGGCTGGGACGACGACTGGGCCGCCGCCTTCGCCCCTTACGCCGCGCAGGGTCTCCTGCCCGGTCGCGTGGTGCGGGTGGACCGGGGCCAGTGCGACGTGATCACCCCCCACGGCACCCTGCGGGCGGACACCGCTTTCGTCGTGCCCCGAGACCCGATGCGGATCGTCTGCACCGGGGACTGGGTGGCCGTCGATCCCGACGGTGACCCGCGGTTCGTCCGTACGCTGCTGCCGCGGCGTACGGCCTTCGTACGGTCGACCTCCTCGCAGCGTTCCGAGGGGCAGGTGCTCGCCACCAACATCGACCACATCGTCATCTGCGTGTCCCTCGCGGTCGAACTCGACCTCGGGCGGCTCGAACGCTTCCTGGCACTCGCCCACTCCAGCTCCGGCGGCGACGCCCTGCTGGGCGGTGCCGCGGATGCGGGCGGACAGCCCGAGACCGTGGTCGTCCTGACCAAGTCGGACCTGGTGCCGGACGCCGCGACGCTCGCGCACCTCACCGAGGACGTCGCGGCCGTCGCCCCCGGGGCGCAGGTTCTCAACGTCAGCTCGCACACCGGCGAGGGCGTCGAGGTCTTCACCGCTCTCGTCTCCAGCGGTACGAGCGTGCTCATCGGCATCTCCGGCGCGGGCAAGTCGACCCTCGCCAACACCCTGCTCGGCGAGGACGTGATGGAGGTGATGGCCACCCGCGACGTCGACGGGAAGGGCCGTCACACCACCACGACCAGGAATCTGCTGGTCCTGCCGAACGGCGGCGTGCTCATCGACACCCCCGGACTGCGCGGGGTCGGACTCTGGGACGCGGGGACGGGAGTCGGCCAGGTCTTCTCGGAGATCGAGGAGCTGGCCGAGAACTGCCGCTTCCACGACTGTGCCCATGCCTCCGAGCCCGGTTGCGCGGTGGCCGCCGCCGTCGAGGACGGGTCCCTCTCCGTCCGGCGGCTCGACAGCTACCGCAAGCTTCTGCGCGAGAACCAGCGCATCGTCGCCAAGACCGACGCCCGTGTCCGTACCGAGATGCTGCGTGAGTGGAAGCGCAGAGGAGCGGAAGGCCGGTCCGCCATGGAAGCCAAGCGGGGACGGGGCAGGTAAAGGCCCGGTCCCCCCGGGGATCGCGCTCACGACCTCGGGGATCACCCCTCACGTCCGCCGGGCCGGTGC
>NZ_JBSFVR010000336.1:0-8119 GCF_053592415.1 Streptomyces sp. NPDC002690
CCCGGTCCTCTCTTCCAGGAGAGGACCGGGGCCGATTCGTGTACGCGGATGCGACGGGTTACAGGGCAACGCCCAGGAGGGCGTCGACGGTACGCGAGACGAGGCCGGGTGCGCCCTCGTCCGTGCCGCCGTCGGACTGCTGGCGCTCGGCCCAGCGGTCCACGGCCGCAAGTGCGGTCGCGGCGTCCAGGTCGTCGGCGAGGGCTTCGCGGACCTCCTCGACCAGGGCGTCGGCGGACGGGCCGTCCGGGCGGGAGACCGCGGCGCGCCACCGTCCGAGCCGGGCGACGGCGTCGGCGAGGACCTGGTCGGTCCACTCCCAGTCGCTCCGGTAGTGGTGCGAGAGCAGGGCGAGGCGGATCGCCGCCGGGTCCACGCCCTCACGGCGGAGGGTGGAGACGAAGACGAGGTTGCCCCGGGACTTCGACATCTTCTCGCCGTCCAGGCCGACCATGCCGGCGTGGACGTACGCCCGGGCGAAGGGGTGTTCGCCGGTCAGGGCCTGCGCGTGCGAGGCCCCCATCTCGTGGTGCGGGAACGCGAGGTCGGAGCCGCCGCCCTGCACGTCGAAGCCCATGCCGAGGTGGTCCAGGGCGATGGCGACGCACTCGATGTGCCAGCCGGGCCGTCCGGCTCCGAGGCTGCCGCCGTCCCAGCTCGGCTCGCCCTCACGGGCGGCCATCCACAGCATCGGGTCGAGGGGGTTCTTCTTGCCGACACGCTCGGGGTCGCCACCGCGCTCGGCGGAGAGCAGCCGCATGGCCTCCGCGTCGAGACCGGAGACCTCGCCGAAGTGCGGGTCGGCCTCGACGGAGAAGTAGACGTCGCCTTCCAGCTCGTACGCCGCACCGGCGTCACGCAGGCGCTCGACGAGGGGCACGATGCCCGGTATGGCTTCGACCGCACCGATGTAGTGCTTCGGCGGGAGCATCCGCAGCGCGGTCATGTCCTCACGGAACAGGGCGGTCTCGCGCTCCGCGAGTGCGGTCCAGTCCTCTCCGTCGCGCACGGCCCGCTCCAGCAGCGGGTCGTCCACGTCGGTCACGTTCTGGACGTAGTGAACCTGCCGCTTGGTGTCGAGCCACACGCGCTGTACGAGATCGAACGCGTTGTAGGTCGCCGCATGACCCATGTGGGTCGCGTCGTACGGCGTGATGCCGCAGACGTAGATGCGGGCGACGGGACCGGGGTCAAGGGTGATCCGTCCGCCGGTCGCGGTGTCGTGGATCCGAAGGTCGCGGCCCTTGCCAGGCAGGGCGGGGACCTCAGAAGCGGGCCAGGCATGCATGTCATGAGCGTAACCGGACGGAGGTTCCGGATACGAACCGGATGGCGAATCGTGTCCGAAGACGCATTCTTGACGGAACCGCCCGGCCCCGCTAGGGCGTGTTCGGGAGAGGCCCGGCCGGGTCGGTCGGGTCACTCTGCTGACAGGCGCCCGTCAGACCGGCGGCCACGGGATGGCGGGCCATTGCCCGCTCGGCACCGGGTGCAGCCCCGACGTCCGGAGCGCGGCCACCCGTTCCCGCACGGCGTCCAGCTCGGCCGGGGTGATGAGCCCGCCCAGCCGTTCGGCGAGCCGTGACTGTGGCGCCAGCTCCTCGGCCAGGCGGTCCAGCACCTCCACCGCCTCGGAGGTCAGCGGCTCGCCGGCCCAGCCCCAGAGCAGGGTGCGCAGCTTGTCGTCGTGGTGGAAGGTGACGCCGTGGTCGATGCCGTACAGCAGTCCCCCGGGTGCGGGGAGCAGGTGGCCGCCCTTGCGGTCGCTGTTGTTGATCACCGCGTCGAGCACCGCGAGCCGCCGGAGCCGGGCGTCGTCCGCGTGCACCAGCAGGGCGGTCTTCCCCTCGCCCACGTCGGCGAGGCCGACGGCCTTCCAGCCGTCCTCCGGCTCCTCCCCCTCGACGAGGGCGAGCATGGGGCCCGCGTCGGGCTCGGCGTCGATCCACAGCTGGCACATGCCCTCGCCGTACGGGCCCTCGCGCAGCACGGTGGGCGGGACGAGCCCCCAGCCGGTGGTCTCCGAGACCTCCCAGGCGGCCACCTCGCGCTGGGCGAGGGTGCCGTCGGGGAAGTCCCACAGCGGCTGCTCCCCGGCGACGGGCTTGTAGACGCAGGGAAGCTCCGCGCCGTCGAGCGCGACGGTGCAGCGCAGGACCGCGTTGGAGGCCCCGGGCACCCGGCCGAGGACGGTGAGCCGCCCCTCGGTGAGCAGGGTGACCACTTCGGCTGCGGTCGTCATGCCCCCCGCCGGTATCCGTTCTGACGCGGGCACACGTGTCCTTCCGGGTCGAGCGGCAGGCTGCACAGCGGGCACGGCGGGCGACCTGCGGAGACGACGTCGAGGGCGCGCTTGGCGAAGGCCCGGGCCTGGGCGCCGCTGAGGCGTACCCGGAGCATCGGCGGGCCGTTCTCCTCGTCCTGGAGAAGCCTTTCCTCGGCCGCCGCCAGGTCGTCCTCGGCGTCGACGTCGATCTCGACGAGGGCCTGTGCCTCGACGATCATGCACTGCTCGTCTCCGTCCCAGGCCAGTGCCATCGTGCCGACCCGGAACTCCTCCTCCACGGGGGTGTCGAGCGGCGCGGTGTCGGCGACGGTCATGGGCGCGACCGCGGGAACCGGCGAGTTGCCGCCGGTGCGGCGGACCACCTCGTCGAGCAGCTCGTCGATCCGCTCCGCGAGCGCGGCGACCTGGGTCTTCTCCAGGGCCACGCTGGTGACCCGGCCACCGGCGGACGCCTGGAGGAAGAACGTACGGCGTCCAGGCAGCCCGACCGTGCCGGCCACGAATCGTTCCGGCGGGTCGTAGAGGAACACCTGACGGGACACGTCAGTTCTCCCTTGGGGATCGACGGCGGACGGGGGCTGACCCCCGCCGCTCGGGGACGGGTGCCGGGAAAACCCTCGAACGGGCTCCCTACGGCCCGTCCACCCTATCGCCAGGAGCGATCACGGCGCCCCAGCGCCGCCCCCCACCTGGGCGTGCGATCCGTGGTCCGCTTCGTCGGCGGGGGTGGCGTCGGCACCCAGTCCCTGCTCGCGGGGGGCGAGACCCGCCAGGTCCCCGGTGTCGCCGAGGCGCAGCAGGAAGGGACGCAGCCGGGTGTAGCGGACGGCGGTGACCGAGCAGGGGTCGACGTGGATGCGCTGGAACAGGTCGAGATGCATGCCCAGCGCGTCGGCGACGACGGCCTTGATGATGTCGCCGTGCGAGCACATGGCGTAGACGGCGTCCTCGCCGTGCTCGGCCTCGATGCGGGCGTTCCAGGCCCGGACGGCGTCGACCGCGCGGTTCTGCATCGCGCGCATCGACTCGCCGCCCGGGAAGGCGGCGGCGGAGGGGTGCTGCTGTACGACCGACATCAGCGGCTCGTCGGACAGTTCGGCGAGCTTGCGCCCGGACCAGTCCCCGTAGTCGCACTCGGAGAGGCCGTCCTCGACGTGCAGGGGGAGGCCGGGACGCGCGTCCAGCAGCGGCTGGAGGGTTTCCCGGCAGCGCTGGAGGGGGCTGCTGACGGCGGCCACGAGCGGAATTCCGGCGAGGCGGCCGGGCAGCCCGGCGGCCTGTGCGGCGCCGCGCTCGTCCAGCGCGACACCGGCGGTACGGCCCGCGAGCACTCCGGAGGTGTTGGCGGTGGAGCGTCCGTGGCGTACGAGGATCAGGGTGGGCATACCGGCCAGCCTAACGACCTCCGGCGGGGCCCCGGAGGTGGGGCGAAGGTGTGCTTTCGGCCAGGGCAGGGAAGAATGCGCGCCGTGATTGTCGACTGTGCCATCTACCGGGACGGGCGCCGGACGGACGGCCCCGACGACTTCTCCGACGCGCTGGACGAGGCGCGGGCCTCGGGGGACGCCTTCCTCTGGATCGGGCTGCACGAGCCCACCGAGGAGGAGTTCTCCCTGGTGACCAAGGAGTTCGGGCTGCACCCCCTCGCCGTGGAGGACGCGCTCAAGGCGCACCAGCGGCCCAAGCTCGAGATCTACGACGACTCGTTGCTCATGGTGCTCAAGCCGATCGCGTACGAGCCGGCCGGCGACACGGTCAGCGCGGACGAGCTGATGGTCTTCGTGGGCGACTCGTTCGTGGTGACGGTCCGCCACGGCGAGAGCGCCCCGCTGGCGGACGTACGGCGCCGGCTGGAGGCGCAGCCCGGAGTGCTGAGGCAGGGGCCGACCGCCGTGCTGTACGCCGTCAGCGACTCGGTCGTCGACCACTACATAGACGTGGCGGGCGAGCTGCAGATCGACCTGGAGGAGCTGGAGACCCAGGTGTTCGCGCCGAGCGGCAACGCCGAGTCCCAGCACACCGCGAGCCGCATCTACACCTTCAAGCGCCAGGTGATGGAGTTCCGCCGGGCCGCGGGACCACTGACCGTTCCGATGAACCGTCTTTCGGGCAGCGGCGTGCCGTTCGTGCACGCGGAGTCGCAGCCCTTCTTCCGGGACGTGGGCGACCACCTCACCCGCGCCAACGAGCAGGTGGAGGGGCTGGACCGGCTGCTGTCCGACATCCTCTCGGCGCACCTGGCACAGATGGGGGTCCGGCAGAACGACGACATGCGCAAGATCTCGGCCTGGGCGGCGATGGCCGCCGTGCCGACGATGGTCGCGGGCATCTACGGCATGAACTTCGACCACATGCCGGAACTCCACTGGGTGTGGTCCTATCCGGCGGTGATCGTGCTGATGGCCGGGGTGGTCTTCGGCCTGTACCGGCAGTTCAAGCGGCGCGGCTGGCTCTGACCGCACCGGGTACGGCCGGGTACGGCCCCGTCCTGGTCTCCTGCGTCACCTACGTCTCAGGCGAATTCGGCGCCCGCCACGGCCGGTGAGCCGAGGGCGTCGCGGCGCTCCGGCTCCGCCAGGCTGACCATCCGGCGCCAGCCGGCCAGCCGCTCGTACGCGTACATCACGTGGATGCCCGCCGCGAGCGCCGCCGCCTTCGGCCGGGGCCAGCCGAGGATGCGGCCCATGTGGGCCATGACGGCGAGGCTGACGTCGCGGTAGACCCTGATCTCGGCGAGGGCGCACTCGCGCAGGATGCGCTGGATCGCGCGGCCGTGGCCGACGCGGGCGAGGCGGAGGAGTTCCTCGTGGCAGTAGGCGAGGTGGTTGTCCTCGTCGTGCGAGATCATCCGCACGGCGCGGCCGATGACGGGGTCGTCGGCGAAGTACCTGAGCAGCAGGCGCATCTGCTCGGAAGCGCGCTGCTCGGTGACCCGGCTGTGGGCCAGATAGGTGACGATGTCGCGCTCCGCGAGCGGCTCCTCGCCCCTGAGCCGTGCGTGGGCGAGGCCGATGCCGTGGCGCTCCAGCAGCATCGTGTAGTCGGTGTCGGCCGGGACGTCGGCGGCGGGCAGCCCGCGCTTCTTCAGGAGCGCGTTGAAGATCCGGCCGTGCTTGTCCTCGTCGGCGCCGTGCCGGACGATCTTCGGGGCGAGGGCGCGCTGGCCCTCGGGCACGAGCGCGGCGATGCGGGCGTTCTCCCAGCCGCCCTGCGACTCACCGCTGGCGGCGATGGAGCAGAAGAGCCGGAACGACTCGTCGTCGTCGAGGATCTCCTGGAAGAGACTCTTTGCCGAGAGCATGACTGCCACCTCCGTACCCGTCTCCGGACAGCCTTCAAAAATTCAAAGGCTCCGCGGCGCTCCGGGCAACCGGAGCGGGCCGGGGCCCGCTCCGGCCAGTGGCGCTATTCGGCGGCGCCGGAGCGCTCCAGCGCCTCCGTACCGGCGCGCAGGGCGGCGATCCGCTCCTCCAGCGTGAAGCCGGCGGGGGCGAGGGTGAGGGTGGTGACGCCGGCCTCGGCGTAGGCGCGCATCCCGTCGGCGATCCGGTCGACCGGGCCGAGCAGGGTGGTCTGGTCGATCAGCCGGTGCGGGACCGCGGCGGCGGCGCCGTTCTTGTCCCCGGCGAGGTACTTGTCCTGGATCTCGGCGGCTTCCTTCTCGTACCCCATGCGCTGGGCGAGCTGGTTGTAGAAGTTCTGCTTCCGGCTGCCCATCCCGCCGACGTAGAGCGCGGTGTACGGGCGGAACATGTCCGCCAGGCCGTTCACGTCGTCGCCGACCGCCAGCGGGACGGTCGGGCAGACGTCGAAGCCCTCCAGGGGCAGCCCGGCCTTCTCGCGGCCCGCCCGCAGGTGCCGCAGCGCGGTCTCCTCGAGGTGCTCGGCGGACGGGAAGATCAGCAGGGCGCCGTCCGCGATCTCGCCGGTCTGCTCCAGGTTCTTCGGGCCGATGGCGGCGATGTAGAGCGGGATGTGCTCGCGCTGCGGGTGGACGGTCAGCTTGATCGGCTTGCCGGGGCCGCCCGGCAGCGGGAGCGTCCAGTGCTGTCCCTCGTACGTGAGGCGCTCGCGGGCCATCGCCTTGCGGACGATGTCGACGTACTCGCGGGTGCGGGCCAGCGGCTTGTCGAACTTGACGCCGTACCAGCCTTCGGAGACCTGCGGCCCCGAGACGCCGAGGCCCAGGCGGAAACGGCCGCCGGAGAGGGAGTCGAGGGTGGCCGCGGTCATGGCGGTCATCGCGGGCTGACGGGCCGGGATCTGCATGATCGCGGAGCCCACGTCGATGGACTCGGTCTGCGCCGCGACCCAGGTGAGCACGGTCGGCGCGTCGGAACCGTACGCCTCCGCCGCCCAGCAGACGTCGTAGCCGAGGCGGTCCGCCTCCTGCGCGACGGCGAGGTTGTCGGCGTCCATGCCCGCGCCCCAGTAACCGAGATTGATGCCGAGCCGCATATCCGCTCCCCTTACTGATCAGTAACGTCTCTGTCCGCCGGACTCTAGCGCGGTGCGCCGCCGTCCGGCAGGGGCGGGGCCGCGCCATGGTTGTCCACAGGCTTCCCCGCTCCGGGGGCCCGGACAGTAATCTCTGCGCCCATGGAGCAGAGGCATCTCGGCCGTACCGGCCTTCGTGTGTCCCGGATCGGGCTCGGCACCCTCACCTGGGGCCGGGACACGGACGAGCACGACGCCGCCGACCAGTTGAAGGCCTTCTGGGACGCGGGCGGCACTCTGGTCGACACCGCGGACGCCTACGGGGGCGGGGAGGCGGAGTACCTCCTCGGGCGGCTCCTGGGTGGGCTGGTGCCGCGGGAGGACCTCGTGGTGGCCACGAAGGCGGGCAGCGTGCGCGATCCGTACCGCAGGTTCAACGGCTCGCGCGGACATCTGCTCGCCGCGCTGGACGCGTCCCTGGAGCGGCTCGGCACGGACTACGTCGATCTGTGGCAGGTGCACGCCTTCGATCCGGTGACCCCGCTGGAGGAGACACTCCAAGCCCTGGACCTGGCGGTTTCCTCCGGCCGCGTGCGGTACGCGGGAGTGTCCAACTTCTGCGGCTGGCAGCTGGCCAAGGCCGCGACCTGGCAGCTCGCGGCGCCGGGCGCGCGTACCCGGCTGGCGAGCACACAGATGGAGTACTCGCTGCTCCAGCGCGGCGTGGAGCGCGAGGTGCTGCCCGCCGCCCTCGACCTCGGGGTGGGGCTGCTGCCCTCGTCCCCGCTGGGGCGCGGTGTCCTGACCGGCAAGTACCGCACGGGCACCCCGTCCGGCTCGCGCGGGGCCTCGGAACAGCTCGCGCCCTTCGTGGAGCCGTACCTCGACGACGCGGCGAGCCGCGTCGTGGAGGCGGTCGCCACGGCGGCCGACGGGCTGGCCACCACCCCGCTGCAGGTCGCGCTCGCCTGGGTACGCGACCGGCCCGGGGTGGCCGCCCCGGTGATCGGCGCGCGCAACGCGCAGCAGCTCACCGAGGCTTTGTCAGTGGAGACGCTTACGCTTCCTGACGAGATCTGCCAGGCGCTCGACGACGTGTCGGCGCCCGTGCACCGCTATCCGGACCAGGACTGGAGCACGCTGTGACTGCGCTTCCCCGGGGGGAAACCCCGGGCCACTCGGCCGAGGACCCCGACGGCTCCGAGGACCGCTCCCCGGAGCCGTCGGACCTGCCCGAGGACCGTTCGGAGGACGGACCGGAGGACCGCTCGGAGGACGGGCCGGGGGGCGGACCGGGCCTGCCGACGCCGCACTCGCCCTCTTCCTGTTCGTGGTGACCGTCACCGGGGGCGTCGCCACCAGTACGCATCCGGACGACGGCAGTCAGTGGGTCTG
>NZ_JBSFVR010000337.1:0-8096 GCF_053592415.1 Streptomyces sp. NPDC002690
GGTCCAAGACGCCCTGGGCACCTGAGGTGCCCCTCTCGCACCACCCCCGGCCGACCCGTGTGTCCCACGCGTCACACGATCCACTGGCCGGAGCGCCATGCCGCAGTCCGCCACCACCACCGCGCCCGCCGGGATGAACACACCCCCCACCTCGACGTCCTCCTGCGCGCGTCGGGTCGTGCCGCGGTCGTCGCCCAGCGGAATGCCGTGCAGCAGCCGGTCCGCCACCCGCCCCGCCTCCTCCTCGCCCGCGGCGAGCCGCGGCCAGCTCTCCGGGCGCTCGCCGAGCAGGTAGAACAGCGAGTTGCTCAGCATGGTCATCGTGCTGTCGTGGCCTCCGACCACCAGCCCGCAGACCAGGCTCACCAACTGGGCCTCGGGGATGCCGCCCTCCTCGTCGGCGGCGCGTACCAGTCCGCTCACCAGGTCGTCCCCGGGCTCGCGGCGCCGCAGGTCCAGCAGTTCGGCACCGAACGCGGAGAACTCGGCCATGGCCGCGCCGACTTCCTCGGCCGGCCACGACCCGTCCGAGAGCGCGTACTCGCTCCAGTGGCGCATCCGCTCCCGAGCCGAGGCGTCGAGTCCCATCAGCCGGCTGATCACGGCCACCGGCAACGGCAGCGCGAACCCGGCGACGATGTCCACGGGGGCCTCGCGACCGGCCAGCTCGTCCAGGAGCTGTTCCACGATCGCCGCGATCCAGGGCTGCCAGCGGGCGACGGCCCTCGGGGTGAAGGCGCGGTGCATGGTGCGGCGCAGCCGCAGGTGTTCGGGTCCGTCCTGGTTGAACAGCAGGTCGGGGTTGTCCACGAGCACGGGCACGTCCGGCAGGGACGGCCCGTCCGGCGCGTACAGCCCGGCCCGTCCGAACCGGGCGTCGCCGAGCACCTGCCGTACGTCCGCGTACCGGCTCACCAGCCAAGCGGGAGAGCCGTCGGACAGTTCCATGCGCTCGGGCGGACCCGGAACCCCGAACTCCATGCGGTGCAGCGGGGGCAGGGTCTGCTCGGGACCGGCGTTGTCAGTGGCTGCGGCGGACACACGACCTCCTGGCGGTGACGGTCCGACGCGGCGCCGGACCGGTGGCGAGAGAGACAAGGGGGAACGGGAACGCGGGGGGCGGCAGTGGCCGGGCGGTCACAGCTCCACCAGCACCTTGCCCAGGTGGGACGACCGGTCGTGGTAGAGGCTCCGGTAGGCGCCGGGGATGGAGTCGAAGCCGTGGTGGAGGGTGTGGTCGCACACGACCTCCCCGCGCCGGATCCGGCTTCCCAGCTCCTCGTGGAGGGCGCGCCAGTTCGCGTCGGTGAACCACTCCAGGGAGAAGATCCCGCGCACGGTCGTCCGAGGGAACATGATGTACGGCAGGAGCCTCGGCCCCACCGCGTCACGGCCCACCTGGGTCGCCCACTGCCAGCACACCGCCACCCGGCTGCCGACGTTGAGCAGCGAGAACACCGCGTCGGTGACCGCGCCGCCCAGATTGTCGAAGTAACGGTCGACGCCGTCCGGAGCCGCCCACTCCAGCGCGTCGCGCACACTCCCGGCGCTGTCACCCTGGCGGTACAGGACGACGGCGTCGAACCCCAGCCCGGTCAGGTACTCGGCCTTCCGCGGGCTCGACGTCGTGCCGACCACACGGGCGCCGGCCAGCCGCGCCAGCTGCCCGACCAGTGTGCCCACGGCGCCGGACGCCCCGCTGATCACCAGGGTGTCGCCCGGACCGGTGTCCAGGAAATGGGTCAGCGTGCCCCACGCGGTCATGCCGGGGCCGCCCATCGAGCTGAGCGCCGTCGCGAGCGGGAGCGACTCGTCGAACCAGCCCGGGTCGAGTCGCCGGTAGGCGGGGAACACCATCGGGAAGGTGCCCGTCTGCCAGAGCGCCTCCGTGCCGTTGCTGACGAGATGGGACCGCCAGCCGCCGAAGCCCTGCACCAGGTCGCCCGGCCGGTGGGCGGCGAGCGGACCGGCCTCCAGCACCTCCATCACCGAATCGGCGCCCATGTGGCCGCCGAGCGGGGTGTCCAGGGCGATGCCCTGGAGGTAGGGATCGACCGACACGTAGAGCGTCCGCAGGAGCATCTCGTCGGGCGCCAGATCCACGTCGATGTCCTCGACGACCTGCTCGTAGATCCGGTCCACGTCGGGAGTTCCCTCGACGTGCTCCCTCACGACCCACTTCTTGGTCTTCAACTGTGCTCCTTGTCCACGCCGGTGGAAAAGCCGGTGGAGGTGAGGTGTGCCGTGGCGGAGGGAGCCTGGGGCCGCCTCGGCACCGGGATGACGCGATGGGTCGGCAGCGGCCCGCTGTCGTCGACCGACGCGGTGAAGGTCCTGCCGTCGTCGCGGCAGACGAACTGCGTGACGTGCCGGCCCGCCGCGGCGGCGCGGATCAGCCCGCCGGTGGTCGCCCAGACACCCGACTGGTAGAAGTTCTCCAGTCCCGGCAGCCCGGGGCCGTGCTTCTTGACGAGCTCTTCCAGCCTCTCGCCGCTCTCCACGAACGGCTGCCACCCCAGCACGGTTCCGTCGTGGTTGCCCGTGTACCGGACCTGGGTGAGCGGGCTCGACACGTCGCGTACCGCGACGGCGTCCCCGATGCCCGGGTAACGCTCCTCCAGGAACCGCAACAGCGCCGTGCGCGCCCGCCGCTTCGCCGCGTAGTAACCGCGCCCGTGCCGCACCGGGAGGGTGTGGAGCTTCTCGCCGCCCCGGGTCCGGGTGAGCTGCTCCGGTCCTTCGTCCAGGGCCCGCCAGGGCGCGATGTCGCAGAAGTACGTGGCGTAGACGACCGACGTCCCCTCCGGCGACAGCTCCGGGTAGTGGCGGCTGCGGAACTGCACGTTGATGCTCGGATGACGGATGCCGGTCAGCTCCGCCGCCTGTTTCTCGTCCAGCAGGTAGGTGGTGCAGGGATCGCCCTCGGGGAAGGGGTGCTTGAGCCCCAGGAAGAGGGTGAAGTACCCCGGGAACACCATGCCCGGCTCGTGCAGGGTCGCGGTGTAGAGCTTGCGGTACGCGTCGTTGAGATAGCGGCCCTTCAGCAGCTTCAGCATCGTGGTGGGGCCGTCGCAGGCCGACACCACGATGTCGGCACGCAGCTCCCGGCCGTCGCTGAGCCGCACGCCGACCGCGCGGTCCCGCTCGACGAGGATCTCCTCGACCTTGGTGTTGTACGAGACCTTCCCGCCGAGCCTCAGATAGCGCTGCTCGATCGACCGGGCGAGACCGAGCGACCCGCCCTCGGGCACCCCCGCCGACAGATTGGCGTGCGAGGCGAGCTGGAAGTGGGTCGGCAGCACGGGGAAGTTCGGATGTCTCTCGTACAGCACGAAGTTGAACGCCTGCCGCAGCAGGGGGTCCTCGAACTTCGCCGAGTAGTCCGCCATCAGCACCGAGATCGATTTGCGCACCGCGTTGAAGTACGGCACGAAGGACGCGAGCATCCGCCAGCGCTCCACCCGGCCCATCAGCCCGACCGGTTTGAGGAAGGGGTACACGGCCAGCGCCTTGCGGAAGGCGCGCAACTGACGGCAGAAGTCCCTGATCCGCTTCGCGTCGGCCGGCGACAGTTCGGTCAGGTGCTCCTGCAGCCGGTCCGGGTCGGAGTAGAAGTACACCGCCCTGCCGTCCGGGGCGCGCACGATGTTGAACACGTCGAAGTGGCGGATCTCCTTGCCCTGCAACGCGCCGAGCTCCAGCCAGATCTGGTGCATCTCGTTGCCCGGACCACTGCCCAGCAGCCAGCTGACGCAGGCGTCCAGGGTGAAGTCCCCGCGTTCCCAGGCGGTGCAGCAGCCCCCGGGAAGCTCGTGCATCTCCAGCACCTCGGTGCGGTAGCCGTTCATCTGCGCGTAGGCGCCGGTGGAGAGACCACCGAGCCCCGCACCGATGATGATCATGGTTTCCCTGCCGCGCGACGGACGCGCCATGGGCCTGCTCTCCTCGGTCGTCACGCGCCGGTGCCCTCCTTGGCGGTCCACCGGTCGAGCTGCGGCAGCCGCCCCAGCTTGCCGGTGTGCCAAGGGCCGGAAGGGGTGCTCTCCCACGCCCTGAACGGGATGCCCAGCTCCTCGCAGAGGTACTGCACGGCGAACCGGCCGGTGGACGCGGCCCGGATCAGCCCGCCCATACCGACCCACTGGCCGGCCATCGAGAATCCGCTGAGCCCCGGCAGCCGCATCCGGTCCTTGCCGACCAGGCCGGACGCCACGTCGTCGGCGTCCGAGAACGCCTTCCATGCCAGGATCGAGCCGTTGTGGTTGCCCGTGTAGCGCCGGGTGGTGGCAGGCGAGGCCACGTCCACCAGCTCGATCCGCCCGGCCGCCTCGGGCCACCGCCGCGCCAGGAAGCCCCGCACGAACTCGGCGACCTGCTGCTTCTGCGCCCGGTACGCCTTGCGGTCGCCGCGGCGCAGCTCCTGCCAGTGGGCGTAGTCGCTGAAGTAGGTGCAGTGGACCACCGACTTGCCGGGCGGGGCGAAGCCGTCGGAGTAGCGGGACCGCAACTGGACCACCAGGCTGCTCTGCAGGGCCCCCGGCAGCCGGGCGGCGTCCTCAGGGCTCAGCAGGTACGTGGTGCTGTGGGCGTCCTCCGCCGGGAGCGCGCCCCGGATACCGACGAACGCCGAGACCACCGCGGGGAAGAGGGTGCCCGGCTTCTCCAGGAGCTCGTCGTAGAGCCGGTCGATCCTCGGGCTCGTCCAACGGCCTTCCAACAGCCCCTGGATCGTGGTGCGCCCGTCGCAGGCGGAGACGACGTGGTCGGCGTAGTACCGCCTGCCGTCGCGGAGTTCGACCCCGACGGCCCGGCCGTCGTCCACCAGGATCCTCTCGGTGCGGGCACGGTAGGTGATCGTCCCGCCGAGCCCGGTGTACCGCTCCTCCAGCGACCGGGCGAGACCGAGCGAACCTCCCTGGGGGAAGCCCGCGTTGCCGTGGTAGGCGCTGGCCATGTTGAAGAGGTAGGGGAGCAGCGGGAAGCCCTCCGGGTCCTGGAAGAAGATGTTCCTGAACGCCCTGCGCAGCAGCGGGTCCTCGAACCGGTCGGCGAACCGGTGCATCGGGGTGGCCGCGGTCCGCCAGAAGAGGCGGAAGGCCGGCAGCACCGTCCGCAGGGTCGCCGCCCGCTCCCGTACGGTCCGCAGGGCAGGCGCGGTCAGGAACGGGTACAGCTCGATCTCGGTGAACCGCCGCAGATCGCGGCAGAACGAGCGGATCAGGCGGGCGTCCGCCGGGGAGACCCGGGTCAGGTGCTCCTCCAGCCGGGCCGGATCGTTCCAGAAGGTCACCGACCGGCCGCTCTCGTCGACCACCTTGTTGAACAGCTCGAAATTGGTGATGGACTTGCCGTCCAGCGCGCCCAGTTCACGCCACACCCGGTTCGCGTCGTTGCCCGCGGCGGTGCCGATCAGCCACTCGATGCAGTAGTCGAAGATGTAGCCGTCCCGGGACCAGGCCGTGCAGCAGCCCCCGGGCAGCACGTGCTTCTCGAAGATCCGGGTCCGCATCCCGCTCATCTGCGCGTACGCGCCGGTGGACAGGCCCGCCACACCCGCGCCGACGATGATGACACGGGGCTTGCTCCCCGGTGTGCGCTCCCGTCGGCCCCACTCGGGGCCCGCCTCATCCCTCATGACCGGCGTCTCCCGTCAGCAGGGCCCGCACCAGCTCGGCGTTGCGCGGCAGGTGCTTGGGATCGAGCATGTCGGCGTGAGTACCGGAACCCTTCAGGACGCGCGTCCCGGCGGTGGAACTGCCGTGCCAGGCACCCGGGGCGCCGGCCGCGTACAGACCTGCCTTCTCCTCGTCCGTCACCACCCCCACCAGGGCGGACACCGTCCCGGTGTTGGGCGTCCGACCACAGAACTCCAGATACTCCGACGCATGTTCGAGCACGGTCCGGGTCACCACCTCCGACCCCGTGTGCAGGTGGATGTGGCGGCCCAGCTCCGCCTCGAAGGCCTTGATCCCCTCCTCGCCCGGCTCGTACGCCTCCACGATCCGGCGGGAGTCCAGCACCACCACCCGGCCGACCTCGCGGCCCCGTGATTCCAGCTCCTTGGCCACCTCGAAGGCGAGGTTGCCGCCGAGCGAATAGCCGAGCAGCAGGCAGGGCCCGTCCGGCCCGACGGACTCCACCAAGTCGGCGTAGCGGGCCACCTTGTCCTCGCCCGGCACGTAGTTGAAGGCGATGGTCCTGTGCTGCGCCAGCTGCTCCGCGAGACCCCGGTAGACGAGCCCGTGGCCGCCCGCCGGGGGGAAGCAGAAGACGGGCCGCCCGGGGCCGGGGTTGAAGGTCAGATAGGGCAACTCCTCGGCGGACGTGCTGTTGACGAGTTCCTCCACCGTCGCGGCCATGCCGTGCAGCGTGGTGACCTGGTACAGCCGGCTGACCGGGATGCTGACGCCGAACTCCGTGCGCAGATGGTGGAGGAGTTCGATCAGCTTGATGGAACTCCCGCCGGACTCGAAGAAGTCGTCGCCGAGCCCCGCCCGCTCCATCCCGAGCAGAGCCCCCCAGTGCCGGGCCATGCTCACCTCGTACAGGGTCACCGGCGCCTCGTGCGCCTGCTGCCGGTCCCCGCTCACCGGCACCGGAAGCGCCGTGACGTCGACCTTCCCGTGCGGGGTGAGCGGCAGCGCGTCAAGTTCGACGACGTGCGAGGGCACCATGTACGAGGGCAGGGCGCCCGCGAGACGGCGGCGCAGCGCCCGTCGGTCCAGCACCGCTCCCGGCTCCGCCACGCAGTACGCGCAGAGCGCGGCGTCACCGGCGGCGTCCGGGCGGACGGCCACCACCGCCCTGGCGAGACCCGGCCAGCCCGCGAGGTGCGCCTCGATCTCGCCGATCTCGATCCGGTGGCCCCGCAGCTTGACCTGGTGGTCGCCGCGACCGAGCAGATGCACCCGGCCCTCGGTGTCCCAGCGGGCCAGGTCCCCGGTCCGGTACAGGCGTTCCGACTCCGCGCCGGGCCGCCGGCTCAGCCGACGGGTGACGAAACGGGCGGCGGTCTGCCCGGGGTCGTCCGCGTACCCCAGGGCAACGCCCTCGCCCCCGATCCACAGCTCGCCCGGCACGCCCGGTGGCACCGGTTCGCCGTGCGCGTCCAGCACGTGGAGCGTGGTGTTCGGCAGCGGGCGGCCGATCGGCACCATCAGGCCCGGCTCCAGGCCGTCGGCGGGCCCCTCGAAGAAGGCGCTGTCGATCGTGGCCTCGGTGAGGCCGTAGGAGTTGATCACGCGGGTCCCGGGCCCGCAGAGCTCGCGCAGCCGGGTGTACTCGGCGACCTTCCACGCGTCCGAACCGACAATGAGGAGCCGCAGGAAGCCGAGCCGTTCGCCCTCCCGCGCGCAGTGGTCCATCAGCCCGCGCACGACGGCGGGCACGAACTCGGCGCAGTCCACCCGCTCGGCCCGCATGGTGCGGTGCAGCCGGGGCGTGTCGAAGATCAGGTCCCGGTCGGCCAGCACCAGGCTGCCTCCCGAGCACAGGGCGCGCACCAGGTCGCCGGTGAACACGTCGAACGAGGGCTCCGCCATCTGGAGATGGACGTCCGACGCGCCGAGCCGGTACTCCCGGAGCCACGCGGCGTACGCGGAGGCGAGGCTGCGGTGGCTGACCCGGACCGCCTTGGGGCGGCCGGTGGAGCCCGAGGTGTTGATCACGTATGCGGGGGAGTCCAGGTCCGTCACCACCGAAGGGGCGGGACCGTCCTTCTCCCGCGCGCGCAGACCGTCCGGAGTCTCCACGGGGACGGGCAGATCCCGCGCCCACGCGGCGCGCGCGTCATCCACCACGACCAGCGCCGCCCCGGTGGTGCGCAGGACGTGCGCGACGCGGTCCGCCGGCTGGTCCGGATGGACCGGGAGGTAGGCACCCCCTGCCTTCAGCACGGCGAGCAGGGTGACGATCAGCTCCGGCGACTTGTCCAGGCAGACCCCGACGACCGACCCCGCGCCGACCCCCAGGTCGCCCAGCCGACGGGCCCGCGCGTTCGCCCGCCGGTCCAGCTCGCCGTACGTCATCCGTGCCGTGTCCCCCGACAGGGCGGGCATCGAGACCGCGACCGCGCCGGGCCGGGCGGCGGCGGCCTC
>NZ_JBSFVR010000338.1:0-8073 GCF_053592415.1 Streptomyces sp. NPDC002690
CGCTGCGGGTCGGGGACGCGGGGTCGGAGGGAAGCAGCGTCTCCTCCCAGCCGAACTCCTCCGCCGCCTTCAGATAGGCGTTCGCCTGCCGGGTCCGCCAACGCCCGGGCCAGGTGGTCCGCGTCCCCGCCCTCCGCGAGCACGGCCGCCGTCCCGCGCAGGAGTTGGGCGAGGATGGTGCCGGAGTTGCCCCGCGCCCCGATGAGTGCCCCGTGCGCCATGGCGCGTACCGCCTCGGCGGTGCCCGGGCCGGCGGAACCGGGCCCCGGGGAGTCGCCTTCGTGGGCGGCGAAGACGGCCTCGACGGCCGCCCGCGCGGACTCCACGGTGAGGAAGAGGTTGGTGCCGGTGTCCCCGTCCGGGACGGGGTAGACGTTGATCGCGTCGATCGCGGCGCGCTCCCGGCCCAGGGCTTCGAGGGCGAGGGAGCACCAGGTGCGTACCGCGACGGCGTCGAAATCGTCGGGGGGCTGCGGCACCTGGGTCCTCCTTGAAGCGGCCGTGTACGGCGGGCTGCACCGCAGGTTAACCCCGGGCCGCCGGAGAGTGGCCCGGAGCGGGGGCCGGGAGGGCGGACGGCTGAACCATGGTAGTTTCGTTGTACCGACGCAGCCGTTGTATGGTGTTTCGGTTGCCCGATGAAAGTCGGGCCATTCCTCCGGTGCCGTCACTTCAGTTCGCTGATTCCGGCGCGCCGGAATTCACTGTAAGTGCACCTGAAGTCTTTGGAGTGACCCGTGGCTGCCAACTGCGACGTCTGCGGCAAGGGGCCGGGCTTCGGCAACAACATTTCGCACTCGCACCGCCGTACGTCTCGTCGCTGGAATCCCAACATCCAGCGCGTGCGTGCCGTGGTCGGTCGGACGCCGAAGCGGCTCAACGTCTGCACCTCGTGCATCAAGGCCGGCAAGGTCGCGCGCTGACGTTCCCCGTCGTAGCGCAGCCTTCCGGTTGCCCAGAAAGCCGGTCCACCTCGGTGGACCGGCTTTTTGCTGTGCCCGGACGGGGATCGCCCCGCCGTCCGGTGGGGGCGGGGGCCGGAAAGAGCGCGGGGCCTCGGGGCCGGAGCTCCTCGCGCCTTGGGGCGGACCTCAGGCGCGGCGGCTCCGCCAGCCGTGGTCGACCGGGCCGATGCCGGAGCCGAGCGCGAAGCCGGCCTCGATCGCCCCGGTGACGTAGGTCTTCGCGTTCCGTACCGCCGTGGGCACGTTCTGCCCGCGTGCCAGGCCGCAGGCGATGGCCGAAGCGAGGGTGCAGCCCGTGCCGTGGGTGTGCCGGTTGTCGTGACGCGGGGCGCGCAGCCAGTGCTCCTGGTCACCGTCGGTGAGCAGGTCGACGGCCTCGCCGGGCAGGTGGCCGCCCTTGATCACCACCCAGCGCGGTCCGAAGGCGAGCACCGCGGCGGCGGCCCGCCGCATGTCCGGCTCCTGGGCCACCTCCACGCCCGTGAGCTGTGCCACTTCGTCCAGGTTCGGGGTGGCGACCGTGGCCAGCGGCAGCAGTTTCGTCGCCATGGACTCGAGGGCCTCGGCGGCGAGCAGCGCGTCCCCGTGCTTGGAGACGCCCACCGGATCGACGACGACCGGGGCGTCGGTGCCCGCGAGGAGTTCGGCGACGGTCTCGACCAGGGCGACGGACGCGAGCATGCCCGTCTTCACCGCCTGGACTCCGATGTCGTCCACGACGCTGCGGTACTGGGCGCGTACCGCGTCGGCCGGAAGCTCCCAGGCGCCCTGTACGCCCAGGGAGTTCTGGGCGGTCACGGCGGTGAGCACGCTCATTCCGTGCACGCCGAGTGCCAGCATCGTCTTGAGGTCGGCCTGGATGCCGGCACCGCCGCCGGAGTCCGATCCGGCGACGGTGAGGACACGGGGAGGTACGGCGGCAGTTATCGGCATGCCCGCAATTTACTGGGAGCCACGACGCGCCGGTCGGGCGGTCCACCGGCCGGACACCGCCCGAAGGGTCCTACTGGGGAGCGTCCTCGACCTCGCCGAAGTGGTCCCAGCCGCCCCTGCTGGTCCAGGGCGCGCCGTCGACGGTGACCTGGGGCAGGGCGGACGGGTTGAGGACCTCGCCGATGACCTTCCAGCGGGCGGGCAGCTTCACGTCGGGCGGGAAGGTCGCCACGATCGCGTGGTCCTCTCCCCCGGTGAGCACCCACTGGAGCGGGTCGACGCCGACCGCCTGCCCGATGTCCGACATCTGGGAGGGGACGTCGATGAGTCCGGAGCGCAGGTCGATGCGGACCTTGCTGGCCTCGGCGATGTGCCCGAGGTCGGCGACCAGCCCGTCGCTGACGTCGGTCATCGCGGTGGCGCCGAGCCCGGCCGCCGCGGGGCCCGCGTGGTAAGGAGGTTCGGGGCGCCGGTGGGCTTCCACGAAGGCGCGGGGCGAACGGAATCCCCGGGAGAGCACGGCGAATCCGGCGGCGGACCAGCCGAGCCAGCCGGTGACCGCGACGACGTCGCCCGGGCGGGCGCCGGCCCGGGTGACCGGTTCGTGGTTGCGGAGGTCGCCGAGCGCGGTGATCGCGACGGTGATGGTGTCCCCGCCGACCACGTCGCCGCCGACCACGGCCGCGCCGGCGACCTGGCACTCGTCGCGGAGCCCGTCCATGAGTTCGGTGGCCCAGGTCACGGGGAGGCTCGCCGGTACGACGAGGCCCAGGAGCAGCGCGGTCGGCACGGCGCCCATCGCCGCGATGTCGGCGAGGTTCTGTGCCGCGGCCTTGCGCCCGACGTCGTACGCGGTCGACCAGTCGCGCCGGAAGTGGCGCCCTTCGATCAGTACGTCGGTACTGGCCACGACCCTGCGGTCCGGAGCCGCCACGACCGCGGCGTCGTCGCCGGGCCCCAGCCGTACCGCCGGAGTGGTGGTGAGGCGGGCGGTGAGCTCTCTGATGAGCCCGAACTCCCCCAACTCACCCACGGTTCCCTTCACCGGGTGTCACCTCTCGTTCGTCGCACCGGCGTCCGGTGCGGGCTGCTGGGACGTGTCCGCGCGGGCCGGGCCGCGCCGCGTCGCGGGCGGTCACCGCTGTCTGTAGTGTCGGGAGACACGTCGACTCGTGTAGCCCGTACGCCACGCTACGGACGTCTCCCGGTCCCCGGGTCTCCCCGCTCCCGTCCGCGACGCGATAACGTGGCGTTCCTCTCCCCCACATGATCCTCGTGGCCGTCCTGGAGGTTCCGTGGTACAGGCGTACATCCTTATTCAGACCGAGGTGGGCAAGGCGTCGATCGTCGCCGAGACCATCGCGAAACTTCCGGGAGTGATCCAGGCAGAGGACGTCACCGGACCCTACGACGTCATCGTGCGCGCCCAGGCCGACACGGTGGACGAGATCGGTCGCATGGTGGTCGCCCGGGTCCAGCAGGTGGAAGGCATCACGCGAACCCTGACCTGCCCCGTAGTCCACCTCTGACCCCCGTCTACGCTGATCCGGTGACGTCTTCCCGCCGCCGGTCGCTCCGCCCGTCGTTCCTCGTGCCGTCCGCCGCCGCGCTCCTGCTGGCGGCGGGCTGCTCCGGCGGCTCCCAGCCGTCGGTCGCGGTGCCCACCCCGTCCCGCGACGCTGCCGCGTACTGTTCCGCGCTGGACAAGGTGCTGCCGAAGACCGTGGCCGGACTGGAACGCGGTGATCCCGCGCCGGAGTCGGAGCTGACCGCCGGCTGGGGGGACGGGGCGATCGTACTTCGCTGCGGGGTTCCCCGGCCCGCCGCCATGGCGGACGCGGCGTCCAAGGGGATCGACGCGGACGGCGTCAACTGGCTGCTGGAGCAACGTGCAGACGCGGGGCCCCGGTTCACGACGACGTACCGCAAGGCGTACGTCGAGGTCACGATGGGAACGCGGTTCGCCCACGACGCCAGCCCGCTCGCGGAGTTCGCGAAGCCGGTGCGCGACGCGGTCCCCGACAGCCTCTGAGCCAGAGTCCCCGGCGGTCTCCCGGCCGGCCCGCCGCCCCTCGGACCGGCGTCGAGCCCGGCGCCGTCCCGCGAACCGCCGGCCCGCCGGCCGGTGGTGGCCGGACGGCGGGACGTGCCACGGGTCAGCGCAGGCCGGTGGAGCGGGTCAGGGCCGCCTGGATCAGCCGGTCGACCAGCTCCGGGTAGCCGACGCCGCTCTCCTGCCACATTCTCGGGAACATCGAGATGGGGGTGAATCCGGGCAGGGTGTTGATCTCGTTGATGACGAACTCGCCGTCGTCGGTGAGGAAGAAGTCGGCGCGCACCAGGCCCTCGCAGGAGACGGACTCGAAGGCGTCGACGGCGAGCCGCTGGACCTCCTCGGTCTGCTCCGGGGTGAGCGGGGCGGGCACCAGGGCATCGGCCGCGTCGATGTACTTGGCCTCGAAGTCGTAGAAGTCGTGCGCGGTGACCGGCGGGATCTCGGCCGGCACGCTGGCGCGCGGACCGTCCTCGAACTCCAGCACCCCGCACTCGATCTCGCGTCCGCTCAGCAGCGATTCGACGAGGAACTTCGGGTCGTGGCGGCGGGCCTCCTCGATCGCCGCCTCCAGGCCGCCGATCTCGTCGACCTTGCTGATGCCCACCGAGGAACCGCCGCGTGCCGGCTTCACGAAGAGCGGCCAGCCGTGCTCGCCGGCGAAGTCCACGATCCGCTTGCGGGCGGCGGAGGGGTCGTTGTCCCACTCGCGGGGACGGACGACCAGGTAGGGGCCGACGGGGAGCCCGAAGGAGACGAAGACCCGCTTCATGTACTCCTTGTCCTGGCCGACGGCGGAGGCGAGGACGCCCGCGCCGACGTAGGGGACGCCCGAGAGTTCCAGGAGGCCCTGGAGGGTGCCGTCCTCGCCGTACGGGCCGTGCAGCACGGGGAAGACGACGTCCACCTCGCCGAGCGCCCGGGGCACCGATCCGGGCTCGTTGAGGACGACTTCACGGCTGCCCGGGTCCACGGAGAGAACCACGCCGCCCTTCTCCGACTCGGCGAGCGTGTCCACGTCGGGCACCTGGCGGTCGGTGATGGCCATACGGGCCGGATCGTCACCGGTGAGGGCCCAGCGGCCGTCCTTGGTGATGCCGATCGGCAGGACGTCGTAGACGGTCCGGTCGATGGCCTTCAGGACGGCGCCGGCCGTGACGACCGAGATGCCGTGTTCGGAGCTGCGTCCGCCGAACACGACAGCCACGCGCGGCTTGCGGCGCTGCTGCTCAGGGCTCTTCGGGCGCTCAGGGCTCTGGGGGAGGTTCTCGCTGCTCATATCGCGATGAGCGTACCTGCTGGTACCGAAAGCAGTCAGCGCCGCTCGGGCTTGGCGCTCCGCGACATCAGCTCCTTGACCGCGACGGCGGGCGGCTTGCCCTCGTGGACGATCCCGACGACGGTCTCGGTGATCGGCATGTCGACCCCGTGCCGCCGCGCCAGATCGAGCACCGACTCGCAGGACTTGACGCCTTCCGCGGTCTGGCTGGTGGCGGCGATCGCCTCCTGGAGCGTCATGCCCCGGCCGAGGTTGGTGCCGAAGGTGTGGTTGCGCGAGAGCGGGGAGGAGCAGGTCGCCACCAGGTCGCCGAGGCCCGCGAGACCGGAGAAAGTCAACGGGTCCGCACCCATGGCGAGGCCGAGCCGGGTGGTCTCGGCGAGCCCTCGGGTAATGAGCGAGCCCTTGGCGTTGTCGCCGAGTCCCATGCCGTCGGCGATGCCTACCGCGAGACCGATGACGTTCTTGACGGCGCCGCCGAGTTCGCAGCCGACGACGTCGGTGTTGGTGTACGGGCGGAAGTACGGGGTGTGGCAGACGGCCTGGAGCCGCTGGGCCACCGACTCGTCCCGGCAGGCCACGACGGCCGCCGCGGGGCGCCGTTCGGCGATCTCTCCGGCGAGGTTGGGGCCGGTGACGACGGCGATGCGGTCGGCGGACACCTTCGTCACGTCCGCGATCACCTCGCTCATCAGCTTGGCCGTACCCAGCTCGACGCCCTTCATCAGGGAGACGAGGACGGTGTCCGGTTCCAGGTGCGGGGCCAAGTCGGCGAGGTTGGCGCGCAGGGTCTGGGAGGGCACCACCAGCACCGCGAACTCGGCGCCGCGCAGCGCCTCGGCGGGGTCGGTGGTGGCGCGGACCGACTTGGGGAGTTCGGCGCCGGGGAGGTAGCCGGGGTTGGTCCGGGTGGTGTTGATGCTCTCGGCGACCTCGGCGCGACGGGCCCAGACGGTGACGTCGCAGCCGGCGTCGCCCAGGATCACGGCGAAGGCCGTGCCCCAGGAGCCCGCCCCGAAGACGGCCACTTTGCGCGGGTGAGTCACTGGGAGCCCTTCTCTTCGGCCTCGCGCCGCTGGTTCGCGCGCGCCTTGCGGTGGTCGTACGGCTCGGCGGGAGCCTTCTCGCCGCGCACGATCTCCAGTTGCTCGGTGATCGCGGCCATGATGGCCTCGGTGACCTCGCGCAGCACCTCGGGCGTCGGCTCGCTCTCGTAGAAGCGGCTGAGGTCGACGGGCGGTCCGGCCTGCACCTGGAGGGTCTTCCGGGGGAAGAACCGGTACTTGTTCTCCTTGGCGTACGGCGGCATCGCGAGGTTCGCACCCCACTGGGCGACCGGGATGACGGGCGCGCGGGTCATCAGCGCCACCCGGGCCGCGCCGGTCTTGCCGTTCATCGGCCACATGTCCGGGTCGCGGGTGAGGGTGCCTTCGGGGTAGAAGGCGACGCACTCGCCGTCCTCGATCGCGGCCACGGCGGCGCGGAACGCGTTCAGCGCGTCGGTCGTCTCGCGGTAGACGGGGATCTGGCCGGTGCCGCGCAGCATCATCCCGACGAACGGGGCCCGGAAGAGGGCGGCCTTCGCCAGGAACCTCGGCACCCGGCCGGTGTTGTACTGGAAGTGCCCGTACGAGAGCGGGTCCACGTAGGAGTTGTGGTTCACGGCCGTGATGAATCCGCCGTCGGCCGGAATGTTCTCCATTCCCCGCCAGTCACGCTTGAAGAGAACCACCAGTGGCGGCTTGGCGATGACCGCCGCCAGGCGGTACCAGAAGCCGATTCTGCGGCGGGACACTCGGACACCTCTCACTCGGGTTTCTCTCGGACCTGACCTGCTGCTCAGCCACGGACGGTCATGTCCCGCCCCAGGCCCCTGCTGTGTCGAGAACACCGTACGCCCCGCTCCCCGGACAGGACCTGCAGGCCGTCGCACCCGACAGGCGAGAATGGGGCCGACGTTCACGAAGGGGGAGATGGCCACGAACACCGACCCGTCCCGACGCTGGTCCCTGATCGTCCCGCTGAAACCCTTGGCGTACGCCAAGAGCAGGCTGCGGGACGCCTTGGGCGAGGGACTGCGGCCCCGACTCGCCCTGGCGTTCGCCGAGGACACGGTCGCCGCGGCACTCGCCTGCACGGACGTACGGGATGTGGTGGTCGTCACGGACGACACGGTGGCGGCGGCATCGCTGGCGGCACTGGGGGCCCGTATCGCACCCGACGTCCCGGCCGCCGGTCTCAACGCGGCGCTCGCGTACGGCGCGGGTCTGGTGCGCGACGCACGGCCGTCCGCTCCGGTCGCGGCGCTCAACGCCGATCTCCCCGCGCTGCGGCCCTCGGAATTGTCACGGGTCCTCGAATTCTCTTCCGGATTTCCCCGGACATTCCTTTCGGACGCCGCGGGAATCGGCACGACATTTCTCTCGGCGGCCTCCGGAGTGGAATTGCGGCCGGCTTTCGGCGGGCCGTCGCGCGAGCGCCATCTCGCGTCGGGCGCGCGGGAGGTGCCGACCGCCGGAGTGGAGTCGGTCCGACGGGACGTGGACACCGGGGACGATCTGCGGGTGGCACTGGCGCTGGGCGTGGGACCACGCACGGCGGAACTGCGGGACGCCGTACGGCTGAGAGCCTGCGCCTGACCTCCGGCCGGGCGGTGACCGCGGTCCGGGGCGCACGGCTCCAGGGCGGCGGAACGCGCTGGTGGCGGAGCCACCGGGCCTTCGGGCCGGGTCGGGACCCCGTAGACCTTATCTGGCCGACCGGTATTTGCACCACTGCGGAAGTTATCTCGTCAATCGCCTCGCCGCCGTCCGGGCCGGATTGTCGATCCGTTTCCTCGTGCG